>CBFDBN010000019.1:0-20659 GCA_965603055.1 uncultured bacterium
GTTAAAAGAGCCCAGCGAACTATTAAACTGGCGATTGAAACTGAAAAATTAAGCCTTGATTGGAAGGAAGGAGGTGCGCAGAATGGCTAATCACCTGAAAAAAAATGCAGCCGGTCGCCTGGTACCCATCGAAGTAAATGGCAAACCAGCGGTGCCCTACCAGGGCGTTGGTAAATATCGACCCACCGGGAGAAAAACCGCTCCGCCAATTGCAACCTGTTCCGATTATCCCCAGGATGGGAATAAAGTCGTGCCCGATTTAAAAACGGCTTTAATCAAGGCGGGAATTAAAAACGGCATGACAATTTCCACCCATCATCATTTTCGAAATGGAGACTTGGTTGCCAACCAGATTTTTGATGCTGCGGCTGAAATTGGCGTGAAAGACCTGATGTGGTTTCCCAGCGCCTCGTTTCCCTGCCATGCACCAATCATCCAGCATCTCGATAGCGGCGTCGTCCATCATATCGAAGGATCGATGAATGGACCGTTGGGTGATTATTGTTCGTCGGGCAAAATGCCTGGCCTGGGTGTGCTCCGCTCCCATGGCGGCAGGTACCAGGCAGTACAGGATGGAGAAGTGCATATCGATATTGCTGTCATTACCGCACCAACCGCTGATCCATTTGGCAATGCCAATGGTTTGACTGGACCATCTGCCTGTGGTTTATTAGGCTTTGCGCTCGCTGATTCCCAATACGCAGATAAAGTCATTGTTGTCACTGATAATCTAATCGACTTTCCCTGTGTTCCCTGGCAAATCCAGGGGAATTATGTGGACTGTGTGGTGATAATGGATAAAATCGGTGAGCCAGAGAAAATTATCTCGGGTACAACACAAATTACCCGCAGCCCTGATCGGTTGTTAATTGCAGAAATGACAGCTCAATTCGTTAGAGAAGCCGGCATCTTAAAAGATGGTTTTTCATTTCAAGCTGGCGCGGGCGGCACGGCTCTCTCGTTTGCTTTATTTCTAAAAGACATGATGAAAGAGATGGGAATCAAAGCCCGCTTCGTTCGCGGTGGCAGCACCCAATATTTAGTGCAAATGCTCGAACAGGGACTAACCGATTATATCCTCGATGGACAAACTTTTGATCTGGAAGGCGTGCGTTCCATGCGGGAGAATCCGCGCCACGTCAATACCAGTCCATTCACCAGTTACAATTACCACGGCAAAGGAAATTTTGCTTCGATGGTCGATGTGGTGGTTTTAGGCGCGACTGAAGTCGATGTAAATTTTAATGCCAACGTGGTCACCCATTCAGACGGTCGGCTGCTTCACGGCATTGGCGGCTGGCAGAATTGTCTGTTTTCTAAATGTACCATTCTTCCCATTCCATCTTTCCGCAATCGAATTCCGGTGATCGTTGATGAAGTGACTACGCTTTGCGGTCCTGGCGAATTAATTGATGTAATTGTTTCTGAAAGAGGCATTGCCATTAATCCATTACGCAAAGACCTGGTTGAAGCAACAAAAAACTCATCGCTCCCAATTCTATCTATTGAAGATTTAAAACAGGAGGTCGAAGAGATTTGTGGCGGAAAACCAGCGAAACCCAAACTGGGTGATAAAATCGTTGCTGCAGTGAAATGGGTTGATGGGACGGTACTGGATAGTATTTACCAGGTGTTGGATTGATTTTTAAGCACGAATTTCGTTATTTGCTTGTTTTTGATAATTCTGATTGTTATAATAAGAACAACAATCATCTATGGAAGAAAATTTAAACCAACTATAAATTAGGGAGTGAATTATGTTAGCCTTAGAGTGGAAGACTAAAATACCAACAAATGGACAATTATCGATTCCTCAATCGATTTTAAAGAAGCTCAATTTTGATTATGAAGCTGATGTTCGAGTTTTAATTTTAAAAGAAGATAATTCTCGAAAGAAAAGTGATACCCGAAATCCTCTATTAGCTGTTGATAATTGGGCGATAGATATGGGTATTGAAGATTTTTCAGAGCAACATGATCATTATTTATATGGAGTTCCTAAAAAATGAGAGAGAAAATTTTCGTTGATACTGTTGCATGGCTAGCGCTTGTTAATAAAAGAGATAAATGGCATAGCAAGGCAAAGGAGATTCGACAGGAACTAATCAAACAGAATTGTACATTTTGGGTTAGCGAATATATTCTGGTTGAGATTGCTAATGCTTTTTCAAAAATAGACTCTCGTCAATCTGGTGTCAATCTTATCGAATCAATTCTAAAATCAAGTGAAATGAAATTGATTTGGATAAATCAAAATTTATTTGATGAGAGCTGGAATCTTTATAAAGATCGTATTGACAAAGAGTGGAGTTTGACTGACTGTACGAGTATAGCTATTATGTCGGAAAATAGAATTAGCACTGCTTTTACTAGTGATCATCATTTTGAGCAAGCAGGATTCAAAATCCTCTTAAAATAATCCGGATGCAGAATATCAGGATTTTCCATAACAACAGGCTGATCAATTTTACATTTAAGGCGTGGATATCTGCTCGAAGATGCTATTGATCTGGAATTTAGCTATTTCCCGTTAATAATAGTACATTTAAAACTCCAATCGTATTTTTGGATTCCTCTACCCCATCCCAGCTAAGAAGTTAAATCCTCAGCCGGACAAGCAAGTGTCAAAAAAACTACGCTTACAAAATTAGAATCTACATATAGCGGATCATTTTAATTAATCGCGCCAAAGGCGCTCTTTTAGCTTCGTTAAAAAACGCCTCTCAATAACAGCAAAGAATGTTCAATTTATGATCGTTTGTGGTATAGCTTAAACATTACAAATCCCCTCAAAAAAACCTTGATAATCTGAATAACATTTATTAACTTCCCTTCATTATTGGATGGAGAGGTTAATGCAAAAAGAGATCAAATTATCTTTCATTATTCTAATGGCTGCTGTTGTTCTTTTGGCTATTGTTTTATTAATCGTATTCGTAATTCAGCAGGAGCCATCTCTTACCGAACAGCTTACTGAAATGATGCAGGCACAATTCTCGGCGTCAGATTCATCAACTTATATCATTATTAGCACAGACACCACCCATGCCGATACATTATTAATTCAATTTTATAGCCGGAGAAATTTTCAACCAGCATGGATTTCCGATACAGGATTACAGAAAACCGGGGAAAGCTTGCTCAGTGCTATCCACGATGCGGACCGGGAAGGACTCAATCCGAAGGATTATCATGTCCAATTACTGGATTCGATGTTGCATAAATTCAGTATGGATTTGAAAACGAAAGTGCCCGTCCAAATTGAGCATCTGATGAATTTAGAAATTTTACTCACTGATGCCTTTCTGCTTTATGGGAATCACCTGCTCTCTGGCAGGGTCAATCCCGAAACAATTGATCCGGAATGGCTCACCGTCCGTCCCGAAGCCGATATGATTGCCATCCTCAATGAGGCGTTAACTACCGGGCATATTCGACAAACCCTGGTAAGCCTATTGCCAGACATCCCCTGCTATGCCCAATTGCGGCAGGAGATGGCATTGTACAAATCAATTGCTTTGAAAGGTGGCTGGTCCATTGTTCCATCCGGAGAGAGTATGAAAAAGGATGATCGCGGGCTGCGAGTGGCAGCATTGAGTGCCCGGCTCATTGCCTCTGAAGATTTGAAAGAGCGATCTCTGGCTGCCAGATCTGTCTTCGATGATACGTTGGAACTGGCGGTCAAAAAATTTCAGAAGCGCCATGGCTTACGACCTGATGGTGAGATCGGAAAAGGCACCATCGCAGCGTTAAACATTCCAGCCTTGAATTATTTTCGCAGAATCGCAGTGAACATGGAGCGCTGGCGCTGGTTAAACCGAAACCTGGGAGAACGGTACATTATGGTTAACATTGCAGCATTTACGCTGGATGTTTTCGAGAATAATAAAATCGTTTTGAGCATCCCGGTTGTTGTGGGAAAGGACTATCGGCAAACCCCGGTTTTCAGTGCAAAAATGTCTTACCTGGTTTTAAATCCCTATTGGAACGTGCCAGAAACCATCGCCAAGGAGGACATTCTCACCGCTGTCAAAAAAGATCCCGGCTATCTGGTGAAGCGAAACATTGTGGTTTTACCGAATTGGAGAGATACAACTCGAATCGATCCTTTTGAAGTAGATTGGGCTTCTTTTACGAAGGAAAATTTGCCTTATCGATTCCGACAAGCGCCTGGCAGAAAAAATGCCCTGGGACGCATAAAATTCATGTTTCCTAATGAATATGACATTTATATTCATGATACACCCTCAAAAGCTGATTTCCGAAGAATACAGCGGGCGTTCAGCTCTGGCTGTATTCGTGTAGAAAATCCAGTTGAATTGGCAACATACTTACTCCAGGGAAATTCGAATTGGGAACAAGAAACGATTTCCGAAGCCCTTGACAGTCTTGAGGATTTTGTCATCCGTCTTCCTGAACCAATACCAGTACATATTTTTTATTGCACTGCCTGGGTAGATGAAGATGGAAAAGTAAATTTTCGTGAAGATATTTATGATCGCGACGAACCGGTATTGAAAGCGCTTCGAGCCGAAGCAGTTTTGATCGATTAAGGATTAATATCACCAATAGCTTGTAACGTTGCTTAAAATTTATGAAACAAATGTATTTCAGCCAATCTAAATCAGATTTTTCATATTTTAATTTAAAATCCTCTATTTCCATAAATTATTTCCTCTGCTTTTTTTTAATATTTGGCTCAACATTAAAATTAGCAGCCAGTAACTCAAACAATAATATCATCATATCTAACGCGATAAATTTTACATCCTCAAACCTGCCAGTCATCGTTATCAATACCAGTGGAAAAACGATTCCCGATCCTTATCGAATATTCGTTGACATGGGAATTATTTATAACGGGGAAGGAGTTAGAAATCACATAAATGATCCGTTTAATCATTACGATGGCAAAATAAACATAGAAATTCGTGGCTCCAGTTCCCAATACTTTTTTTCAAAAAAGCAGTATGCTATCGAAACACAGGATTCTTTGGGAAGTAATTTGAATATCTCCTTATTGGGTATGCCTGCTGAAAATGACTGGGTGCTTTACGGTCCCTATAGTGACAAGTCATTAATAAGAAACGTCCTGGTTTACAAACTATGGAATGAAATTGGACGCTATGCCAGCCGAACCAGGTTTTGTGAGCTGGTCATAAATGATGATTACTTAGGCGTATACGTCCTGATGGAGAAAGTCAAAAGAGATAAAAATCGGGTCAATATTTCCCGGCTGAATCCAGATGAAATATCAGGCGACAATCTGACGGGCGGTTATATTTTTAAGATTGATAAAGAAGCAGGGGAAAGCTATGGCGGCTGGTATTCGCCATTTCCACCTTTTCCGCAAGCCAGAACAAGACTTTTTTACCAGTACCATTATCCCAAGCCCGATGAAATTGTGCCAGAGCAAGAAGATTATATTCAAAAATATATTTTTGACTTCGAATTGATGATGTACACCCGTAAATTTGCTGATCCGATATACGGCTATCCAAAATTTATCGATATCGATTCGTTTGTTGATTACGTTCTGATTAGTGAATTTAGTAAAAACGTGGATAGCTATCGACTAAGTCTATTCATGTATAAAGATAAAGACAGTATTGATCCAAAGCTATTTATTGGGCCTATATGGGATTTCAACCTGGCTTTTGGCAATGCCGATTATTATGAAGGATACGAAACAGAGGGCTGGCAATTGGATCATCTTCATGCTAACTGGTCATTCAAAAATAACGATCGTTACCAGATGCCATTTTGGTGGTATAAATTATTCCATGAGCCAAAATTTTTCAACAGATTAAAATCAAGATGGCAAAAGCTGGGAAAAACGATCTTTGCCCCAAATTCAATTTTTAACACAATTGATTCCCTGGTTGTTTTGTTGGATGAATCGCAGCAACGAAATTTTCAACGCTGGCAAATTCTCGGAAAATATATCTGGCCCAATGCTTTTATCGGTCAAAATTATCAGGAAGAAGTCGATTACCTCAAGCAATGGATACTCGACCGAATTCAATGGATGGATCGAACTCTGTTAGGCAGCACCGCCATCGAATCAAATCGTTTATGGACATTGGCACCGAATGATAATTCTTTGAGCCAGAACTATCCCAATCCGTTTAATCAAATCACTCACATCGAATATAATTTAACCAAACCAGGTCTGGTAATTATTACTGTTAATGACGTTTTGGGAAGAGAGATCAAAACATTGGTCTGTGAAGAGCAGCAGCCAGGGCACTATCGGATTGATTGGAATGGAACTGATAATATCGGTCAGTCACTATCCAGCGGGATTTATTTTTATCGATTGAAAATGGTCAGTAAAGAAGTTCACTTTTCTCAAGTCAGGAAATTAATACTTATGAAGTAGGACAAATTGGCAATTTGTCCTATAATTAAACATAAAATCCTGCCAACAGCGATGAGAATGATATACCAACAACACAATTTTATATTGACTTTTTACTGATTTTTATTTAACTTTGTATGCAAATAAAAAACCGAGCCGATTTTGAACCGAAAATTTGGGTTTATAATGCGTAATTTTAATAGTCAACTGGAAAAGCTAAAGAATATTTCTCTCATAATCTTCTTAATTTTTTGCTTATCTCTTATTACATGCAAAAAAAAGAATCCCATCGATAATAACGATCAAAAAATCCCCACACCTGAAGGCTGGGAATTGGTCTGGCACGATGAATTTGACGGAACCTCCATCGATCTCAAAAAATGGGAGCATGAAGTCAATGCTCAAGGGGGCGGAAATAATGAGCTCCAATATTACACTGATCGCCCTGAAAATTCATACATTGAAAATGGACACCTGGTCATCCAGGCATTAAAAGAACACTATACTGGACCAGAAGGAACCAGGGAATATACTTCTGCCCGACTTCGCACACTCAGAAAGGGAGACTGGAAATACGATCGTTTCGACATCAGAGCCAAACTGCCTTTCGGACAGGGACTCTGGCCCGCAATCTGGATGCTGCCTTCGGAGTGGAAATATGGTAGCTGGGCTGCCAGTGGCGAAATTGATATCATGGAACTGGTCGGTCATGAACCCAATAAAGTTCACGGAACACTTCACTATGGCGGTGAATGGCCCGAAAATGTCCAATCTGGAAAATCTTATACCTTGCCACAGGGTAGTTTTGCTGATGATTTCCATTTATTCACAATTGAATGGGATACGACTCAGTTTCGCTGGTATGTCGATGGCATTTTTTATCAAAGTCAAACCCAATGGCACACGACAAATGCAGCTTATCCCGCGCCGTTCGATCAATATTTTCACTTGCTGTTGAATGTTGCGGTTGGTGGGAACTGGCCGGGTGATCCGAATAACTCAACTGTTTTCCCGCAGCAGATGGTTGTCGATTATGTTCGAGTCTTCAAAAAAAAATTAATTAACATTTCGCACTAATCAGTGTCTTTCCATTCCCAAAATTTCAACTGCCATTTCTGCGAATCTTCTACTGCCAGTGCAGCAGCAAATCCAGGCTTTACACTGAGGTTAAATAACGACCAGTGTGACACATCCTTACGATTATATTTTGTTTTTAACAATTGCGCTGGTTGTCCTGGTGTCAGCGAAACATCGAACTGATCCAATGGAATAGAGAGACCTTTTCCTTTGGCTTTTATAAATGCTTCCTTCCGGGTCCAACATAAAAAGAATGCCTCTTTCTGTTTCTCGGGTGGGAGCGAATGAAGTGCTGCAACTTCATCAGGCGAAAAGAAACGATTTGCTATTCCGAAATCATCAAAATCTTCCCGAATATATTCGATATCAATTCCAACTTCATAATTCAGGGTGATCGCATATAAAGCAGATCCCCGGGAATGTGATAGATTAAAGCGAAATTTATCACCTTCAAATTCATGGGGAAGAAATGGCTTGCCAAATTTATTATATTCAAAAATAAATTCATACGGTTGTCGATCGATATAAAAGCTGAGAATTTTCCTCAGCATTCCCCTGGCAATGATGAACTGATTTTTATCCTTTTCAAAAAAGAATCGCCCGGCGCGTTTTAACTCATCGGTTGAAAGAAAAAGTTGGAGTTTTTTTACTTGCAATTCAGGTAGAGCTAAATTTACACTCCATACGTGAATTTCATCTTCCACGAGAGACATCTTTTTTACAGAAAGATTTTTTTCCGTTATTAAAGTACTCATTTTGCATTCGTTGATAATAATTTGGCTACAATTTTCTTAAGTTCATGCGATAGCGATTGTAATACAACTGGTTGTTCGGTTTGAAGAAAAAAATGCCCGCCAGCAAACATCTGAATTGAGGAATCTGCCGATGTCAGTTCTCGCCAGGCTGCTAATTTCTCTTGAGTTACATCCTTATCATGCACGCCACCGTAAACAGAGATTGGACATTTCAATTGTGATCCTGGTTCATAGCTGTAAGTTTCGTTCATTTCAAAATCCGCCCGCAACATCGGCATAATCAATTGCATTAATTCAGAATTGTTAAGCACAGCTTCGGGTGTCCCATCGAGCTTGCGGAGTTCTTCAATGAACTGTTGCTCTGGCAGATCATAAATCGGATCGTGAGTGCAGCCGAACTGTGGTGCCACATGACCAGAGACAAAAAGATGAACTGGACCGGGAAGATTCTTATTTCTAAAAAGCCGGGTAATTTCAAAAGCGATCAGGGCACCCATACTGTGTCCGAAAAAGACATAAGGTTTATCATGGTAAGGTATCAATGCCTCAGCCAGATCTTTGACTAATGGTTTAATGTTGGTGTAAAGCGTCTCTCGCATTCGACTCCCCCGTCCTGGCAGCTCAATAGGACAGACTTCGATATTTGTCGGAAGCAAACCTGCCCAGGTTCGATAGGTCATGGCACTTCCGCCAGCAAATGGAAAGCAAAATAGACGCAGGTTTGCCAATGGATTCTGCTTGTGAAAAGCAAGCCAGGGATTATTTTGTGGTATATCAGTCATTCAATATCTCCATAAATCAAAAAAGGATATAAATGAAATGAATTCTTCCCCCCGGCTGTAACACAAGCCTCTGGCTTGTGTATTCGTTAAATAACACTATTACTAAATATCGAAACACAAACCCCTGGCTTGTGCGTTCGTTAAATAACGGTATAGCGAGAAGTACCGTAACACAAGCTGGAAGCTTGTGTTACGATAGGAAATAATTTCACTTTATCCCCTTGATATTATTTATTGTTCCAGTCATGAATTTTTATTCACTTTGGACTGGTTGAGCATTTTTCTCCATCTCTTCCATTTTCTTTCGCAAGCTCAGCGGACGCATGTCAGTCCAAACTTCTTTGATATGGGCTAAGCACTCGTCCTTTGGACCAGATTTACCCACATCTTTCCAGCCCAGCGGATTGTCACGATCAACCGGCCAGATCGAATATTGTTCTTCATGATTGACGACCACTTTGTAAATGGTGTTATCTTCTTTGTCTTCCCAGCTCATCACTATCTCCTCTTTAATATATGAATTCTGATTTTAAATTTACGATTTACGAATTAAATTTGTTTCAATAATATCTTATCCCTAATTCCCCAATGAATTACTTGATTGATAATCAGGCACTGCAAATTTTAGCACATCCTTACAGAACGTTTCCCATTCAGGAGTGACATCATCAAAAATAACATTTTTATCTTCAAAAATACCATCGGTGACAATCAAATTATCATGTAAATAAAGATAATCCTTTTCTGTCAACTCCCGGGGAATTTCGGTTTGTTTACCATTTTCACCTTTAGCCTCTTTTCTCGTATTTTCATTTTTTTCTGACCAATTCGAGTATTGACGAAGCCTGGCAAGGCTATAAGCTTTACAGTATGTTGACATTCTAATTCCTCCTCAAATTATAGTTCTGAATTTTTGCTTAATTACCTTCTATCACCAACTAAGCCAAATCAGGCGTTACAAGACTTTGTTGAGAATCTGAAACCATTTTTATTTCTCGATCATAAGCGAGATAATCCCGGAACTTTTTATTCATCGCTGCAATAATCGTTAAAATTGCCATAATCACGCCGCAGGAGCCAAAGATAAGCGGTATATTTTTATCTAATAAATCTCCGATATAACCGCCTAATCCCATACCAATAGGCATAAGGCTGCCAACGAGGGTAGCTAAAAGTGCCATAACGCGTCCCCGAATTTCACTGGGTGTGGTTATCTGTAAAGTGACAGCAATGTTAACACTGACATACCCGCTCGTAAAACCGCCTAAAAATACCAGCGCTAATGCAGCCAGTGGTATTGTCATCAGTCCCAGGATTCCGTATCCGGCTGCTTGTAATATAATAAAAATCATCATGATGTTGCCCCTGACTTTTGGATGGAAGTTAGCAACCCCGGCAAAAATATAACCTGCCAGGGATCCGATGCCGGTTGTTGCTAATAAAAATCCATACCATTGATCACCGACGTGCAGAGAATCTTCTACAAAAAATGGTAATAACGGTATAATGGGTGTTGAAAACAAATTCGTAACAGCGGCAACGTAAACAAGCATTCTTAAGCCTTTATTTTTCCAAACATAACGGAATCCTTCAACTAAATCTTGCTTAAATTCAGATACATTTGATCTCCAATTATCTTTTTTTTCAGGAAATTTCTGGGGGATTACGACAAACGACTTACTTATACCAGCATACAAATAGCTTATACCATTTATTAAACAGACAATTGGAGCTCCAAAAAGCGTGAAAAGCATTGCTCCTATTCCTTGCCCGATAAAAGTAGATAATTGTAAATTAACCTGACCCATGGAATTTGCGCCAGCCAGTTTGGATTTGGGCACGATATCAGGAATGGCAGCCGAGACCGCTGGATTAAAAAATGCATTCGTAATACCGATAAAAATTGTAACTAAAAACAGCGCTACTATAATCATATTTGATGATCCTGGTGCCTTGAATAAAAATATGGTAAAGGCTCCTACAACCAATCCGTTCAATATATCGCTATAAATAAGAATCTTACGACGAGAATAGCGATCGGCTACCGTGCCGGCAATTGGTCCCAGAATTATCATGGGCAGACCAGCCATCGTCCACATTAATCCCATTAATGTAGCCGATTCGGTTGTATGTTTGATGAACAGAGCCATGGCAACGCCATATACATTAGTACCAAGACGACTGATTAATTGACCCTGCCACAGTAAAAAAAAATTACGGTTTAATAACTTAGTAGGTTGCTCCATTAATTTCTCCTAAATATTCCCACATAAACATTACCTGAATTATCGTCCTGAATCTTTTGAGCACAACCAAAAATCGCTGCCTGTTCCGATTTATAATGATTTATCCAGGCTCATTGGACATTTCCCGGTGCAAGTATTGTTCCGGCACATAGCGTAAATATTATTGTTATCAAAATAACATTATTTAGTGTTTTCCTGGTTTTTGCACACCTAAATTGCTACATATTTCTTCAATTGTTCACTGGAGAATAATGACGTCTGACATGTAATTAATTAATCATTAACAATTATTTTATAACAATGACGATATTATTCGCAATTAATTGTCAATTGATAATTGTGAATTGACAATGATAGAAAAAAATGTTTTAACCTTAACCTGCCGGTAATGTTGAATACCCCCATTCCTCAAAACACTGGTGCCAATCATTGATGATTTTTTCATGCAGTGACTTTTCTAACGGCTGGTGGACATTTTTTTGATATTTTGCATTCTCATTAATATATTCTTGCAGTCCCGGCTCTACTTCTTTGAATCCTGGAATACCGAGCTGTTGGTATATACGTCGAATATGCCCGAGTTTATCTTTTACCAGCTCTTCATAACCGACTTCAAAATATTGATTGGGGGAAAGCAATTTCCTATCCTCAAAAAAAGTATTGTACATGACCGCATATCGCTTGATAATATTTTGTGTTAAAATCCCATTATCTGATTTTTGTAATTGTGCTAATGGAACATTTTTAGCATAGAGTTTTTGCGTCGATTTAAATACCGAAAATGGATTTCGGTGAATGTGTATAAATTTTGCGTCGGGAAACATTTCAAGCAATATTTTCACACGGCTGGTATGACCGGGTGATTTCAATATTAGTGGTTTCTGATGCTTAAATGTCAATTTTTTCAAAAAATGAGTAAATGCGGATTTCCATATTTGCAATTCTTCATGAAATACATTTTTGAAATTCAAATATCGATCATAATAAAGCTCTCGCCGGGGGAATATCCAGCCGATATTTGGAGAACGCAGACTTAACAACAGCAGGGCGAACTCATCTTCGGCAGGGCTCTGGATCGTCACTTCCACATTATCCATTGCTCGTTTTCGAGCCGGCGCATTCTTAAATCGTTCAAAAATTTTATCTTCACGTGTAAGAAATGTATGAGGATTTGATACTTCAAAAAGTGTTGGATATGCAAATCGCTGATCCACTGTCATCAGGCTATGCAGCAGAGTCGTTCCACTTCGCCAGTGACCTAAAATAAAAACCGGGGCTTGCTTTATCTCAGTTTCATCAATTTGGTTGCTAAACAGTCTATCTTCTTTTTTACGACCTTTTGAATTCAAAATACTTGCAATTGTTATCATCATCGCTCGTCTACGATAACCAGCATCAACATTAAAACGATTTTCTTTTAAAAGCTGCCACCAATCTTTAAATGTAAATCCCAGGAGTGTATTCATTCGTACCTCTCATTTTTTATTCGTAATTGATCTTAATGCAAAAATCGTAGGGCGTTACGCGCTACACCCCACGCCCTACACTTTACTCCCTACGTCTTAAGCGTATGCTGAACAATCCGTTGCAACTCCTCAGTATAGCCTTTTGCCAATTTTTTGATTGTTGAGCGTTTGTGTAAATTCTTACTAAATAGCCATCTGACATGCAGTTGTCCGCCATTGACAATGCTGACAATGTAAAGGGAAGCCGAACGAACCGCATCAGGACTTTGCTCTGGACCCACCTTCTCTCGTGCCATACGCATGGGGACTGATTCTTCCCCGGTCTCTGGCACCTGGTCGAATTGACCCAGGTAGTTGAAATTAACCTGGGGTCCAGGAATGGTATTCAGGCGAGTTTTAATCTCTTCATCCTGTGAAAGATAACGCAATAGTCCGAATCCAATGCCTTTATTGGGTATCGTATTTAATTGATCATTAATCGATTGTATTTCGTGTTTTAGGCTATCCTTATTCTCAAATTTTAACAATACCGGGTACATGCTGGTAAACCAACCAACGGTTCGAGAAAGATCGATATCTTCCAGGATGGCTTCACGCCCGTGTCCTTCAGTCTCAATTAAGAACGCATCTTCGCCAGTCCATTTATGGAACAATCTCATTAACGCGGTTAACAATACCCCGTTAATTTCGGCGCCAAAGAATTGTGGCACTTTTTTCAGAAGCTGTTCTGTCTCATTCCGGTTCAGCGAAAGCGTAATATTTTCTGTCGAGCCATACGTATTGATTCCACCCGGGTAATCCATCGGTAATGGACTTACATCTTTTGCATTGTTACTGATGGTCATCCAATAATCCAATTCCTGGCGAACCTCAGCAGTAGGGGCGAATTTCGTCAACTGTTGTGACCAATATTTGAACGAGGTAGTTTTTGGCGGTAATTGAACAGTTTCTCCTCGACTCAATTGGAGATAAACATTGGCAAAGTCTTGCATAAAAATCCGCCAGGAAACACCATCCATCACCAGGTGATGAAAGACAAATAGCAATCGGTTGGTTTTCTTTTCACCGAGGTCAAAATAAACAACACGGAATAATGGTCCTTCAAATAAATTGAGACTGTTCTGCGCTTCTGCTGCAATAGATTCAATCTGCTCCTTTCGCTGTTTGGATTTTAAATGGGATAAATCTTCTGCCGCAAATGGGATTTCAATCTCCATCCCGGCATTCAATTGTTCCCATCCTGATCCAGATAAGCGAAAACGCAAACGCAGCACATCGTGATAAATTGCGATATGTTCAATGGTTTGTTTGAGTAATCCAATATCAGGGCGATAGCCAAGCTCTAACAGCATGGATGTGTTGAACTGTTGTGAATCAACCGGGTGATGATCAAAGAACCAATGCTGAACTGGTGTCAATGGTATGGCTCCAGTAACCAATCCCTGTTCAGCCTGGATTTCGCCACCGGTACCAATCATTTTCACGAGTCCGTCAATCGTTGGATTCTTGAACAGGTGTTTTGGTGAAATTTGCAGTCCAGCCTGGTTGGCTTTAGCAATCACCTGGATGGAGAGAATTGAATCGCCACCGATTTCAAAGAAATTGTCATAGACACCAATTCTTTCCAGACCGAGTACGTTCTTCCAGATTTCTGCCAACTGCTGCTCTTCGGGTGTGCGAGGTTCTACAAACTGTTTTTCTCGTTCCGTATCGTCATATTCGGGCACAGGAAGTGCCTGACGATCGATTTTGCCATTGGGAGTGATCGGAAATTCTTCAAGAACCACAAAAGCGGCTGGCACCATATAAACTGGCAGCTTGTCTTTTAAAAAGCTTCGTAATTCGTTGATCGAAAATTCAGTGCCAGATTCAGGAATCAAATACGCCACAATGCGTTTATTCCCTGGTTTATCTTCCCTCACCATGACGTAGACTTCTTTCACGGCGGAATTTTGATTCAAAACTGCTTCAATCTCGCCCAATTCAATACGAAATCCTCTGATCTTTACCTGGTAGTCAATTCTTCCCAGGAACTCGATTTCACCGTTGGGAAGATAACGTGCTAAATCCCCGGTTCGATACATCCGTGCACCTGGCTCATTACAAAATGGATTAGGGGTGAACATCTCTGCCGTCAGTTCAGGTCGGTTGAGATAGCCTCTTGCCAGACGTTTTCCACCAATATAAACTTCTCCCTTTACGCCAATTGGAACCGGTTGTAGATTTGAGTTTAATATGTAAATCTCGATATTTTCAATTGGTCGCCCGATGGATGGTGCTGTTTCCGAATGCTGTTTCGGTGGAACCCTGCCCGAGGTGGACACAACGGTAACCTCGGTAGGACCATAATTATTCACCAGTTGATATGGCAAGCCATGCCGTGGATAGTGATGCAGTTTATCCCCACCAGTCAGCAAAATTCGTAATGCCGCATCACCCTGCCATTCCAGCGACAACACTGCTTCTGCCATCGGAGTCGGCAAAAAAGTTATTGAAATCTTATTTTCGATCAGCCAGTCTCGCATCTTTGAAGGCATCGAACGTGTTACATCATCCGGAATATGGATGCTGGCGCCGCGGGTGAGATAAGGCCAGATTTCCCAGACCGATGCATCAAAACCCTGTCCAGCTAACTGCGTGGCTCTATCCCCTCGTGTAATCCGGAAAGTATTATGATGCCAGAAGATTAGATCGAGCAATCCATCATGATTGATCAATACACCTTTTGGCAACCCGGTCGAGCCGGAGGTATAGATGGCATACGCCAGGTTCTTCGATGTTATGCCGCTGACTGGATTGCTATCACTCTGCCGATCAATTATGGTCGAATCTTGATCTAATAGAATTAGCTGTGCCCCTGTCTCTGGCAATATTGGTTTCAATTTTGCCTGGGTTAACAGCACCGGCGATTGGGTATCTTCCAGCATGAAAGCGATACGGTCAGGTGGATATGTTGGATCGATTGGCACATAAGCCCCCCCAGCTTTCAATATCGCCATCAATCCAACGATCATGTCAATCGACCGTTCAACACATATCGCCACCAACGTTTCTGGCTCAATCCCAAGTCGCTGTAAATAATGAGCCAGACGATTCGCTGTTCTGTTTAACTCAAAATAGGTTACTGTTATGCCGTTCATTGAAACGGCAATCGCTTCAGGTGTTTGCAATACCCGGGATTCAAAAAGCTCATGAACACATTTATAATGCGGATAAGCAGCAAAAGTTTGGTTCCATTCCCCTAACACCTGCTGTTTTTCTGATTCGGATAACAGGGGAAGCTCGTCAACGACTTGATCAGGATCAGACACAATACCTCTGAGCAGATTTTTAAAATGCTTGATCAGTAGCCGAATTGTACGCTCGTCGAATAGATCAGTATTATACTCTATTGTGCCACCAAGCTTTTCCCCCTGTTCAATCATAGAAAGTGTTAAATCGAATTTGCTGATCCCACTTTCAGCATCGACCGGACTTAGCGTTAGATCCGAAAACTGTTGCGTCCCGGGTGGTGTATTTTGCAATGTAAATACGACTTGAAACAGCGGGCTGATACTCATATCCCGCTCTGGCTGCAGTTCATCCACAATCATCTCGAACGGTAAATCCTGGTTGGCATAAGTGCCAAGCGAAACATCCTTTACCTGACTCAACACGTGCTTGAAGGTTGGGTTGCCAGATAAATCTGCACGCATCACCAGCGTATTGACAAAGAAACCGATAAGTCCTTCGATTTCAGATCGGTTGCGGTTGGCAACAGGTGTCCCAACGCTGATGTCTTCCTGTCCCGAATATCGATAAAGCAGTGTCTGAAAAGCTGCCAGCAATGTAATATAGAGCGTTGCTCCTTGCTGCTGGCTTAAATCTCTAACTCCTTTTGAAAGTGATTCAGAAAGCTCAAAAGCCAGGGTATTGCCATTGAAGGTCTGTTCCGCCGGTCGAGGTCGGTCGGTTGGCAATTCCAGTAATGGTGGACTGCCAGTCAATTGCTTTTTCCAGTAATTTAATTGCGCTTCCAGAACCTCTCCCTGCAGCCATTGTCGCTGCCAATAAGCGAAATCAGCATATTGAATTTTTAAATCTGGCAGTGGTGAACCAGGTCCCCGGGAAAAAGATTCATACAATATCGTCACTTCGTTGATAAAAATATTCATGGACCAACCATCTGAAACGATATGGTGCATGTTCAGCAGAATAATATGCTCATCTTCCCCCAGTTTGAGCAGCGTAACTCGTACCAATGGCAGTTGCGACAAATTAAATGGTCGGCGTACCTCTTCAGTTGCTAATTTTAATGTTGTTTCATCCTGCCCAGGCTTTGACAACTGCGACAGATCGATAACCGGCAACGGTATTTGATACTGTTCTGCGATAACCTGAATCGGTCGCCCATCCGGTTTGGCAAAATAAGTCCGCAAAATTTCATGACGCCGGATAATTTCATTGAGACTGTCATGCAGCGCTTTCACCTGTAATTTACCGGTCAGTCGAATTGATGCTGGCAAATTGTAGAACGGCAAATTTGGCTCCAATTGATCGATGAACCACAGCCGCTGCTGGGCGAAAGAAAGTGGAATTTCTTTATTCCGAGAAACAGGCTCGATTGATGGCTCAAATTTTTCCCCATCAATAGGCTTCGAAGAGTCGATCAGCATTGCCAGTGCTTCAATCGTTGGCGTCTCAAACAGGTTTCGGATTGGTAATTCAATTTTGAATGCATCCCGAATTCGAGACACGAGCTGTGTAGCGATCAACGAATGACCGCCCAGCTCAAAGAAATTATGACGAATTCCAATTTTATCCAGCCCAAGAAATTCCTGCCAGATCGCAGCCAGCTCCTGTTCAGTTTGGGTCTGTGGAGCGATATAAGGTACTCCCAGATCCACCTGAGCCAGGTCAGGCTCAGGCAATGCTTTCCGATCCACCTTTCCATTAGGCGTTAAGGGCAGGGCATCCAGGCTAACAAATACTGAAGGAATAAAATATTCTGGTAATTTATCCTTTAAAAAGTCCCGCAACTCGTTAATTGTCGGTCCGTTTTCTATTTTGGAAACAAAATAGGCTATTAACCGATTCCCTTTTCCAGCAGACTTCATCTCTTTTGCCAGTACCACAACTTCCTGGATTTCAGGATGCTGAACCAGGGCTGATTCGATCTCACCCAGCTCAATGCGGAAACCTCGCACTTTCACCTGGTGATCGATCCTTCCCAGGAATTCGATATTGCCATCCGGCAGGAACCGTGTCAGATCACCGGTGCGATATAATCTGGCACCCGGCTCGCGGCTAAACGGATCAGGAATAAATTTTTCAGCCGTCAATTCAGGTCGATGATGATAACCTCTTGCTAATCCGATACCGCCGATGTACAATTCACCCCTTACTCCCCGGGGTACCGGGTTCATGTTTTGATCTAATATATAGAGCTGGGTGTTGTCAATCGGCTTACCAATAGGAATTGTGGTACACTCACCCGGGATCGTTTCAACGGGATAACAGGTGACACCAATTGTCGTTTCGGTTGGACCGTAAGCATTCAGCAACCGTCTATCTTTTGCCCAGCGCATGGCAATATCTTTGGTACAGGCCTCTCCAGCAGAAATAATAGTTTTTAGATTTTCCAGCCCTTCAAAGGGAAGAATTTTTAACAACGACGGGGGCAAAGTTACCGTCGTAATTTGTTCTTCCTGGAATAGCTTGATCAAATCTGGCTCAGACATTAAAGTATCCCGACTGGCAATGTATAATGTCGCCCCGGTCAACAATGCCATAAAAATTTCAGATACGGAAGCATCAAAGCTGAACGATGCGAATTGCAACACCCGGCTATCTGCTGTAACTGCAAAGTCATGGATTTGAGAATGCGTCAGGTTGCACACACCGCGATGGCGCAGCATGACACCTTTGGGTTTGCCAGTGGAACCAGAAGTGTAAATCATATATGCCAGGTTATCAATGATGGAACCGCTAACAACATTCTCGTTATTTTCTTCTGCAATTTGATCCCAATCTTTATCCAGGCATATTGCTCTCGTGCTGTTCAACGGTATTTTCTGCAGCAGCTTTTCCTGGGTTAATAAAACTGGCAGCTCCGCATCTGCCAGCATATAAATAATCCGTTCAGGGGGATATGAAGGATCGATGGGCAAATAAGCCCCACCGGATTTCATGATACCCAGTAATCCAACAACCATTTCGACTGATCGCTCTACACTTATACCGACCACAACTTCAGGACCTATCCCGAGCTTTTGCAGATGATTTGCCAGTTGATTGGCTCGCTGGTTCAATTGTTGATAGGTCAACTTTTGATCTTCAAAAACGAGTGACAGCGAATCAGGTGTTCGCTCCACCTGAGCCTCAAATAGCTCATGGATACAGTGCTGATCTGGATATTCCACTGATGTATCGTTCCAGCCATAAATATAGTGTTCTTTTTCTTCCCGGGTCAATAATGGAAATAGCGAGATTGGCTGATCTGGATTGACAACAATATTTTTCAACAGGTTTTGAAAATGTTGAACAATCTGCTCAATCGTCTCACCATTGAACAGATCGGTATTGTATTCTAAAACGCCGGCAATACCTTTGGCGCCTTCTTCTATTGACAGGGTTAAATCGAAATTTGTCGTTCCGATCTCGGACATAATGGGGATCATTTTCAAATCAGATGACTCGATTGCCATTGTTGGGTTATTCTGCAAAATAAACATGACCTGGAATAACGGCGTATGGCTCATATCCCGCTCTGGTTGGATCATTTCGACCAGCTTTTCGAACGGCACATCCTGATTTTGATAGGCTCCAAGACAGACATCTTTCACCCGCTTCAATAATTCGGCAAAGCTCGGATCGTCAGACAGGTCAGTTCGGAGCACCAGGGTATTGGCAAAGAATCCGATCAGACTTTCGGTTTCCATTCGGGTACGATTGGCGATTGGTGTGCCCACACTAATGTCATCCTGACCTGAATATCGATAGAGCAAGGTTTTAAAGGCAGCCACCAGCAGCATAAACAGGGTGATATTGTGCTCCTGTGCCAATCGATTCAAATCATCTGCAATTTCCCTTGATACCTCAAACGAGCGCAGCGATCCAGTAAATGTCTTGATGGCAGGTCGGGGGCGATCTGTCGGCAATTCTAACAGCGATGGGATATTGGTCAGTTTTTTCTTCCAGTACATCAACTGGTTTTCCAATACCTCACCCTGCAGCCACTGCCGCTGCCAGTGGGCATAGTCAGCAAATTGAAACGGTAAACCAGGCAATGGTGAAGGCTCGCCCCGGGAGAAAGCATCGTAAAGCGTACCAACTTCCTGCATCATGAGATTGACTGACCAGCCATCGGAAATAATATGGTGCATTGTGAACAGCACCACATGATCTTCTTCATCTAATTTTAAAAGAGTGGATCTGAACAAGGGACCTTTTGCCAAGTCAAACGGCTGACGGGCATTTTCGTTTGCCAGTCGAGTGATTTCAATTTCTTGTTTATTCTCAGGCAGTTCTGTCAAATCCACCTGCGGCAGCGAAAATCGTGGCACTTCTGCGACAACCTGTACCGGTCGTCCTTTTACCTCGGCGAAAGTGGTACGCAAAATCTCGTGACGTCTGGTGACTTCGCTAATACTCTGCTCAAATACCGTTAAATTCAGCTTTCCCTGCAAACGAACAGAGGAAGGAATGTTATAAAATGTCTGCCCAGGATCCAACTGGTCAAGGAACCACAACCGCTGCTGGGAGAATGAAAGCACCAGTTCAATTTCTTCATCGCGGGGAACAGGTTTAATTTCAGATGCTTCAACCTGTCCAGTGGTAATTTTTGCTTTTTCAATCCGCTCCGCAAATGCGGTCAAAGTCGGTGATTCAAAAATAGTAACCAGTGGTAACTCAACTTTAAAATGCTCCCGAATTCGAGAAATCAATTGGGTCGCGAGCAACGAGTGTCCACCCAACTCGAAAAATGTGTCGT
>CBFDBN010000020.1:0-20228 GCA_965603055.1 uncultured bacterium
GAATTCTTTTTTGATGTTGATCAAAAATTTATCAAATTCCTGTATGATTTCCGAACAGATGAACGGTTAAGTGTCGATTACCTGCCGGTAAGTATTCAAAATTTTCTTTACCAGAATGGCTTTCGTCACATTATTCCGATCTGGTTTAAAGAAAAACTGAATGGCACGCTATTGATCGGGGAGAGACTTTCAGAATTGCCATTTCATGCGGAAGATCTTTCCTTCTTCACGACAGTAGCGAAGCAAGCGTCAGTTTCAATTGAAAATTCTTTCTTATATGAGCAGCTTGCTGAAAGAGAACGTTTCAAACATGAGCTCGAGATTGCTCGACGTATTCAGTTAGCCTCGTTACCCCAGACCACACCGAAGATAAATGGAATGGATATTGCAGGTGTTTCTATCCCGGCAGCAGAAGTGGGCGGCGATTATTTCGATTACCTGAACGGTGTTCCCGATACCATGACAGTTATCGTTGGAGATGTTAGCGGCAAAGGGACTTCGGCTGCTCTTTATTTGTTCAAAATTCAGGGCATACTTCGTTCACTGTATGGTTTTGGATTAACACCTAAAGAACTTTTCATCCGTGCGAACCAGCTTTTATATCGTGACTTAGAAAAATCATCTTTTGTGACAGCGATTGGAGGGTATTTCAATACGAAAAAGAATCAATTAGTGCTTGCCAGGGCAGGACATTTGCCCCTGTTTTTTTACTGTGCAAAAACGCATCGTGTAAAAAAAATTACTCCAAAAGGATTGGGCCTGGGTCTGGATCGGCAGGAGCTGTTTTCATCTGAAATAGAGGAAAAGTCTATTAATTATAAAAAGGATGATGTGTTCGTATTTGTCACCGACGGCATTACCGAAGCAAAAAGCGTAGACGGTAAAGAATTCGGTGAAGAAAACGTGGTAAAAGCCCTGGAAGATTATTACTCTGAAGGTGCCAGACTTATGTGTGAAAAAATTATTGCTGAGGTAAGCCGTTTTGCAGTAAATGTTCCCCAGCATGATGATCAAACCGTAGTGGTTGTGAAAGCGACTTGATCTCATTACTAAAAAGTAATCAGAAAGTCGTACGAATTATTAATTTTTATTAATAGTTATGTCATGTAATATAAACAGAATCTGTAATCGTTTATCAAGAATATAATTATAAAGGGCACGATCGATATTTTATCTTGTTTAAAGTAATAAGAGGAATTCCTATTCCAAAAATGTAATCACAACAAATCTCATATATTTGACTTAATTGAAAAAGGACTTGATTTTTGTAAATTCATTTTTTATTTTGATAACGTCTTTTTTATAATATCAAAAAAGACAAACTTATGATTATCATTTTGCTCTTTCTAAAAATAATTTGACAACTAGGGTATTGCAACAGCAGGTGGAACCATGAACTGGCAACGGGTATTTTACAAGCATTTTGTATGCATCGTATTACTTTTCTCCCCAATTTTTTCCTTTTATTCTCCTTCATTTTCAAATCCTACGGAAAATGGGAAGATATCAGGTCATATTTTTAATGAGTCGCAACAGCCGCTGTCTGGTGTTGAAGTCAGGGCGATTGCCTTTAGCGGTCCATACTTTCATCGAATGACATATTCTGCATCCGATGGCAGTTATGAAATCGATCAATTACCGGTCGGTCGATACTATGTCAGAGTTCAAAACAAACTGGGATATTTAAACATTTTTTATGATAACGCTATTGACCGATCTAATGCCAAACTCATCAAGATCAACACCGACCAACATGTTACCGGTATTAATTTCTATCTTGAGCGGGGTGGATTTATCAGCGGGAACATTTACGATGCAGTAGGAAATTTATTGAATGGCAACACTGCCATCGGTTTTTTTGATGCAAATAATTATAGCTCGCATGGATTTATTAATGGCAATCCCGATGGTAGTTATACCAGCCCAGCGCTTCCTGATCGTCCCCATATTGTGAAAGCTTCAGCGCTCCCCTCGGGATACATAATTACCTATTTCGACAATGTAAGCACCCAGGATAGCGCTCAAGCGATAGATGTTACACCATCAGATACGGTTAAAAACATTAATTTTTATCTTAAAGCTGGTGGCGCGATTTCAGGCTTTGTTTTTGGACAAAACCCGGGAAATCCCCCAATAAACAATGCCTGGGTCGTGGTAACCGATTGGGAAAATGGCGAGTGGAGCTCCGAAAGTAAAACTGATTCAACTGGTTATTATTGTGCTGCCGGGTTGAGACCGGGAGCTTATCGGGTGTACGTTTATGGCGTTGATCCCTTAGCATATCACAATGCGTATTATCGGAATTCACCACAGCCAGAAAATGCAACAAAGGTCTATGTCATTAACCACGATACAACGAACCAGGTCAATTTTAGCTTGAATCCCGTAAAGAAATTGTTACTTGCCAATGATTTCATTGAAGTTGCGGTGAGCGACCGCTATCCTGGCACCAATTTGTCGATAGGAATAACTGGCGGTTTGCCCGAGACGCCTTTCGATAATAATAAACCGATATTATTTGGCCACCCATCCCCTTATACTTCATTTACAACGCTCCGAATTGATGGTAAGGAAATAATTTTTGGATCGAATGATGGCAGCCTGGCTGAAGATCCTTATATTTCTCGAGATGGAAAAAGTATTGGTCGTAGCTGGTCTTATCAAAATTTAGAAGTCAAGCAAAAAGTTACCCTGGTGAAAAGCGAATGGTCAGAGACAAAATACGAGGATACTGCCCAAATTCAATATATAATTGCCAACAATGACAATGTACCTCATGAAGTTGGGATCAGAATTTTGTTTGATACAATGCTTGGCAAAGACGATGATGCGCTGATTCGAACCTCAAATTATCCGTATACCGGTTATGAACAGGATTTTTATTCCCCGGAAATTCCTGCTTGGTGGACAGCGATAGAGGGTGAAAAAAACAAGACCATTTTTTCGGTTCAGGGCACCTTGAAAAATTATGGCGCTGCAATCCCGGATCGTTTCTCAATCGTAAATTGGAGTAATACTTCCAAAACCAGGTGGGAATACCAGACGAATCCTGAGTTAGAAGTAATAAATGATAGCGGCGTTGCTTTATGGTGGTACCCTGTTACTATTCAGCCTGGAAATGTGAGAATTGTGTGTACTTACGTGGGCTTAGGAGAAATGTATCCGGACAAAGAACCCCCTTATGCAGCCAATCAGATTCCGGCAAAAGACTCCTCTAATGTTGCGCGTAATACGAATATTCAACTGGATATCCTGGATGATTATATGGGCGTCGATACAACAGCGATTGTAATGACAGTTAATGGGGAAGTTGTTCATCCAAAAATTTTGGGTACTCTTCAAAAATATACCCTATTTTACATCCCACCCGACGATTTTCAATACAATGATAGCGTTCAGGTTGTGATACAGGCATCAGATTTAGCCATAATTCCGAATGTAATGAAACCAGATACGACCATTTTTTATATTTTAAGAGATGTATCACCACCTTACGTAAAGAATCTTTATCCAGAGCCAAAAGCACGAAATATTTCGCCGGATACCAGCCTTTCATTGGTATTGGGAGATGTGCAGTCAGGAGTAAATCGAAATTCAATTCAGGTGTTCATAAATGGAAAGCCAGTTAAAACAGAAATAGCTGGCAATCCACAGGAGTTCCAGGTAAAATATCCATTTGAGCCGCGGTTTAACGAGATGGATTCAGTTGCAGTTCGAATTATGGCTGATGATCTTGTTGCGCCTCCGAATCAGCTTGATACGACTTTTTCTTTTATCGTCACCCGCGACTCGATACCACCGTATGTCAAATCATATTATCCAATAGATCATGCCACAGAAGTTAAACGGGATACAACCATATTCATTGAGCTTGTTGATGATTTTACCGGGATTGATCGGAATTCAATACAATTGTCGATCAATAATAGTGTGGTGACACCAGTAATTGATGGAGATTCCAGTAATTATATCATCCGGTATCAGCCAGACCAGGGTTTTCGTTTTAATGAACACATCGATGTTGTATTAAATACTCACGACCTGGCTAAAATTGCCAATATTATGAAACCGTTTGAGTTTTCCTTTGACACTGAAACAGATACCACACCACCTTTAATCGCAATGACGACTCCCTCACCGGGGGATACCGTTGTCAACCCGACCCCATTAATTGCGATTGAAATCAAAGATAAAAAAGCCGGGATTGATCCAGCTTCAATTGACTTGAGGATAAATGGTAAACCGGTTGTTTATGCTACCACAGGCAATGATAAACATTTAGTTGTGAATTACCAGTGTGAAACACCGTTTGATTATATTGAATGGATTACGGTAACTGCTTTCGCACAGGATAAAAGCAACCCGCCTAATGCTGCGGATACAACTATTTTTCGATTTAGAATAATGCGGGAAAAAGACCTATCCCCACCTTATGTAACTTTATATCAGCCTCCAAAGGGAGCGAACAATGTGGCGCCTGGTTGTTCGATTTCATTTCATATCAGGGATGATCTGAGTGGGGTGGATAGCAGCTTTATCAGATTAAAAGTAAATGGCGCGATAGTCAATCGCAATGTTACTGGCAATGTCCACGACTACAAAGTTGAGTATCAGCCACTTCCACCTTTTAAATACGGACAGAAAGTATTGCTGGAAATTGATGTCCGTGATCTGGCAAAGGATGTCCCCAATGTCATGACAACAGATAGCTGTATATTTACAATTATGTTTGACACTTCACCGCCAGAAGTGACCTGGATTAAACCGGGTCAGCCCGGCGATCATATTCCGCTTGATTCAGATTTTATCGTCGGAATAAAAGATTTACTAACCGGGGTGGATATTAACTCCTTGAAATTTAAATTTCAAGGAGAGTTGATTCAACCCACGATCTCTGGTAACGAGAATAACTTACAAATCCATCATGTCCCGACGAATCGATTGAGTTACAATCAACAGATAGAGTTCATCGTAACTGGCAGCGATTTAGCAACGCCCCGAAATTGGATTCAAGATAGTTTGTTCATTTTTTATACCATCGAAGACCGTGATCCACCGTATATCACTTTGAGGACACCGGGTAAAAATGAATGCGGGGTTCTCTTTAATCAAGAAGTTACCGTTTGTATCAAGGACGATATTGCCGGTGTGGATCGGGATTCGGTTAGAATGACCGTGGCAGGGAATGCCATCATGCCAAATTTTTCAGGTACGCCCCATGAATATAAGCTTAGTTATAGGGATCCAATGGGATTCCGACCGGGGCAGAGGATTGAAGTGACTGTGGAAGCAGCAGATTTATCGAATCCTCCCAATTCAATGACCAAAGAAAAGTATAACTTTTCTATTCTGGAAATTTTCCCCGATCTTTTTATCAAATCATTTACGATAAGTGACTCAAAGATATTGGTAAATAAGACATTGCAGATGAATGCAACAATAGGGGTGGAAACTGCCCCGGTATTTGATCCAATTCAAATTAAAATCTGGGATAATAATTTTGTATTACTCGATACTGTAATACAATCGCTGAGCTTGAATGATTATGTTGACCTGGCTCAACGCTTCACCCTGCATCGCAAAGGAAAACACGAGATAAAACTATCCATTGATCCAGATAATTACATTGCAGAATCAAATGACGACAACAATACCGCAACAAAAATTTTAGAAGTATTCGAAGGAGAGCTTATTGTCCGATCGAACCCGTTTACACCGAATGATGATGGGATCAATGATATGGTCAGTTTCAATTTCGAGAAGGTGGGAGTCATCGATCCATTGCTCAAATTATTCGATGTCTCAGGACGAATGATTCTCACGATTAAAGACCGTGCTGGTTATGAATTTATATGGGATGGGAAAGATCGTTTTGGCAATCCAGCCCAGCCAGGAGTTTATCTCTACTTGTTAGAAGATCAAAATCGAATGATTGCTAATGGGTATGTTGTATTAGCGCGATAGATGTGGGACAAATTGCCAAATTGTCCTACAGTTCCAACGAAAATATGGATGACTGTCATGAAAAAAAGATTTTCAGCAATAAAATTATTGATCATTATTTCAATCGGGATGCACCTGTTCATTCCAGTGATGGTGAATGGTCAAAACATTATATTAGCCGATCCATCGGATACCTTTGATTCGGAATCTATTTTCATCAACCCGGCGGTCATCCCATTCCAGCATCGTCAGATAATGCTGGGCATGAAGGTTTTCCAGCTCGGCTTTTTAAAGAGCCAGGATCTGGGGCTTCGAAATAGCTACTTTAGCTTTTCCCTGCCGGAAGCATTTTCCGGGCTGATCAATTTGGGTTTATCCGGACAAAATTTTTCTGTCCCATTGTACGATCAAACCAATTTTTCCCTGCTTCTTGCGAAGCGACCATTTGAACGAATGTCAATCGGAATAAAATATAATTTGTTTGCCAAATCTTATCATAAAGGAGAGTTTGATTTAGTTGATTCAAACGACCCGGTTTTTGCTAATGGAACGCTGAAACTGGCACATAGTTTTGGCGCGGGAATAATTTTTTTCCCCTGGTCTACACTGGTAATCGGTCTTTCCTGTGATCATCTTAATCGTCCTGATGTGTCTTTATTTCAGGATAGTTATAAACAGCCCATGGTTTATGATTTCGGATTTCGTTATTCCTGGACATATTTCAGCAGCTCGGTCTACTTAAATTATTTACAACAACATTGGCAAATGAACTGGCTATTTGAAACTCGACCATCTGCTTCGAGTAGTTTCAAGCTGGGGTATGTACAACAAGCCGCGAAATTTGCCGTGCAATTAGACCTATTCGAGGGACTATCCATGAGTTACGCTTTTGATTATCCATTTTACGAGGTAAATCAAATGAGCCGCGGCAGTCACCAGATCAGTTTTATGTATGACCTGGATCATCGAGATCGAACAAAAGATGTTCAATTTACGAGCTATGAGAAAGGAAATTTTCCGATTTTCAATTTGCCATCCCGGTTTTTCGTGGAAATTCAGATGGCTAAATTAGAGATTATTTCCCAACAAATTGTCCGATCAATCGATGAGGAAATTCCCCTGGAAGCATTGAAAAACCTGACTGAAGTTGAGTTGGCTATTAATGACTCGACATTGAATATTGAGCAATTGTATGTTCATGGATATCTTCCGAGTCAAAATTTAAGCTCGCTTTACCTGTCAGCGAAATATTCACCAAAATATGAGACCTGGCTTGCTAACAATTTTCTGTCGAGAAAAATCACATCCCTCAGGTTTATTGCTGATCCGAATTCAGTACAGCGGGCAGAAGACCTGCGTGATTTTATTGCTAATCATACGCCGATTAAAGATCAACCGATCGAAATTAAACATACTGAGCATGCCCCGGTAACGAAAAGAGTTGAAACGGAAATATTAAATCGTTTAGCGAAGACCCAATCTTATTCGCTGAATCCTGAAACTGTATCCTTTCATATTTCCTCCATAAAAATGCGTAAGTACTCGGGAGAATGGAAACTGGTCATTTCAGATTGCTCGGAAAATGAAGTCAAAACATTTTATGGAAAAGGCAGCGTACCTGAAAGGGTATTGTGGGACTGGCGCGATAAAGATGGAACTTTAATAAAACCTGATATTTATTATTATTATTTTCAATGGGAAAATCGAAATCGTAAATTGCGCAAAACTCAGCCCCGGATGTTTTCAGTTACAAAGATATCACGTACATTAAATATTGACATTCGCTCTAAACCTGAAAATGCGAATGATCAGAACAGGGTAGTGGAAATAAAATTTGCTAATTAGTATTTCCAGGTATCCTTCAGATGTTGGACCCTGGTTGTATTAAGCTATAAAAATTTATTATTTTTGAAGGAGTTCATCGATGTTGAATAAAAAAATAATCCTGGTTCTTTGTCTTATTCTAATGCTTTTTATCAGTCACAAGACGATGCTGGCAACTGCCCAGATCAGTATTAATGATTCGACAACGCAAGTCAGCGATTCCACTGCACAGGTTGCAAAATCAGAAAAGATTGATCCCGCTTCTTTAACCAAACTGAAGGATATCAGGTCACTCTGGGATATAACTCGCTTTGGAGGCGTATTTCGCTGGTTCATTATCGGTATATTTATCCTGGGGATGATAACGGTACTGTACAAAGTCAGTGAGTTGTTCCTGGATAATCAACATTCACATGAGCTGGAAAAATTGAATATCAGGAAAGTTACATTGGTTGATGTCATACGGGTGATAAAAAATAATAAATCCAGTATGCTTAGCCATTTATTTAAATATATGCTTGACCTTTACCAGACAAGGCGATCGGCTGAGGGATTCAGTAATGAGATTACCGATTTTGTCCAGATTCGCCAGGATCGATTTCAGGCGTTCCAGACCAAGATGGCATTTTTTTCAGATACGGCCGGGGCGCTAGGGCTCCTGGGAACGGTTTGGGGAATGTTTTTAACATTTTTTGGCGGGGACCTTGAAAAACATAAAATTTTAAGCGGTATGGGAGTGGCACTAATTACCACATTAATGGGATTAGTGGTCAGTATCTTTCTGAATTTATTCACGACGCAAACCCATGGTTACTTCAGAAAAAGAATCGACAAAGTAACCGACCTGGGTAACCAGTTTCGTTTGCGATTACACCAGATAGAACAGACCTTAGATAATTCTTTTTCTGATGATGGTGACGATCTTGACTCAATAGAGGATAAGCAGGATTATGAAATATCTGATGCCGTGATTGCGGCAGTGGATCAACAACTGAGGAGCTCGGAACCAATTATCGACCTGGAAAATAACCCGGTGTTAGCCAAAAAGCTTGAAAATAATAATTATAAGCTTATTCCGATCTCTGGAGATAATCAATCCATAGAGGTTAATACTCGCTTAGAAAAGCCATTTGTGATTCAGATCTCCAACAGCAACGGCAGCAGGATTGCGAATAAGCCGATGGTGTTCGAAGTGGTAAAGGGAGATGGAAAATTATCAAATGGTCGAAAACATGAGGAAGTATTCACCGACGCCAGCGGGCTGGCACAGACAAATCTTATATTGGGAAGCAGTGCCGGGGAGAATAAGGTTCGTGTGAAGCTAAAAGATAGCGACAACTCGTATATTCACTTTAGCTCCTGGGGTAAACCTACCGAGCCTGACCAGATGGTTTATGTTTCGGGTAATCATCAGAACTCACCATCGGGAAAAGAACTAAACGAGCCGTTTATTGTCAAAGTGATTGATAAATTTGACAACCCGGTTCCCGACTGGCCGGTGACCTATAAAGTAATGAAAGGGAAAGGATATTTTCCGGAGAAAAAAAGCCTGTTCATTACAAAAACAGATGATAATGGTATTTCCGAAGCCTATTTCACCCTGGGGGATAAACCCGGCTTTAACGCAGTTAAGGCTACAATGAAGGGGATGAAAAGAGTAAAGGTAGAATTTGAGGCATTGGGTCAGGGGTAGCATTTTAATTGTCATTTGTTAATTTACAATCTCAATTGACAATTAATTTAGTATCTTAATAGTTGGTATTTATAATTAATCCGAAAAAAAACTGAAAAATTTTTCACCGCTTAAATAACCTGGAGTACAAATATGATGGGCCAGGGTGGTATCGTAATTCGATTAATTGATGTAGTATTAATTTTACTTTTCGGATTCATTTCCATTAGTGAAATTAGCAGCAAAAGCTTGATCCATTTGCCGAAGAGCAAGCAGATGGTTTACTCACTGCCGGATCGGGAAAACCTGTTAATTGTTGGAATTACCCCGGGAGGGAAATTTCTGGTTGAAGATGAATCTGAAATGATTGAAAAATTTAGTGCGTTAAAATATTATATCGTGCTAAAGCATGAAGAAAATTTGAAAAATAATGTTGAAACACGAGTTCGTATTCGGTCCAACTGGGACACACCTATTAAATATACAATTGCAGTCGCCAATGTATGCGATATGCTCAATATTCCCAAGGGAATGGACGTTATTTTGAATACCAATAATTAAAATCAGAAAAGCTTGATACAATCATCAACATTTTCTACTCACTTGAATTAGGATATTAAATAATGCTAAAAGGTGGGACAATTATCCGATTAATCGATGTGGTGCTGATCATTTTGCTTGGCTTTCTGGGTATTACTGATTTTGAAGTTAAAAGCCAGGTTAAGCTGCCTTCGGCGGTCGAGAGTGGTCAGAGAGAAATTAAACAGCAATTTATTTTCCTGGATATCAAAAGCGACAATCAATTTGAAATTATTGATGGACAAAATACAATTAAAGAAGTTGAAAGCATTGAACTGCTGGAAAAAGCTCTGGTTCAACTCAATAGCTATTATCTTCAGAATTTTAAGCAGATGATTTTGGTCATCGAGCCCAATTTAGAATCTGTGATTCAAACTACTGTTGATGTGATGGATATTTGTGAAAAAAACCAAATTCTGAAAAATTTGTCCTATTCCGATGTTGAACTGGAATAAAAGTAGACAATTATAAATGTCGCAGGTTAATTTTTTAATAATTCTCCACAAGGAGAAACAGAGGAAGCAGAGTTTAAACGGAGTTTTATAACCGCCAGATAATCCCCTTAAAAAATTCTCCGTGAATCTCTGTTAACTCCGTTGCTCCTTGTAAGATTTTTTTTATAGTATTTTTTAAATAAGCTTTGAAATTCCGATACAACAAAATAATCATCAAATTGTGTAGAGAAAATGGACTGGATACTCGAAAGATACCATTTAAGTGATTTCAAAAAGAAAATCACGAGTCGTAAAAGATTATGCGAGCTTGTTATTGTTCTGTTTTTCATTTTTTTATATTTGATACTAAAAAATTCAGATATTCCTCGAATTGAATATCAATTTTCTAAATCGTATCGTCAAATTGATTGGCAAAAGCATATTCCGGAACGAATCAAACAGGTCAGAAAGCACGAAGTCCCTTCTCCCGGCACTCAAAGTGCAGCGACAGGGCAATCATCGTTTGATTGGGCAGAGTTTGTTGACACCGATTTGTTAAAGAACGATGTTACTTCCATTTTAAATCAACAGCCCCAGCAGTCATTGCAGAACATTCCCGATCGAGTTAATTCTCGTGTGATGACTTACCGGTTACCAACTGAGGATATTGATCCAGCTCTTTTAATGGCAACACCAAAGGATTATCTGAAGGATAATGCCACCCAACTCGTTCCCAGCATTTTAGTCGAACCGAAAGATATTGGTCCATCGGTATCGATTAACGATATGATGGTCAACCAGGCAAACATTGGGAGTCATCGCATTTATCCCAGCCAGGAGAAAGCCTCGATTACCGACAATAAAATAATCCCAGAAGCCGGGGTGATTGAGATTCCGCTCATCAGTCGGGAAAAAGTAAGTAAAAAACCGGATATTTCAGTCATTATCGATCAATTGATGCTGTGGATGAAAAAACATCCGTATGAGTTTAACCATGTGGTTAAAAGCTTCATGATGTATGAGAAAAACGACCTGACTTCTAAAGTCGTTTTTAAATATAAAGATCGGGTATTTGAATTGTGTCTATTGTACAAAGAAAAAATAAAAGAGATTCGAATCTGTTTACTCGAAGGTGAGCAATCGACCATGCTCATCGATAGCGGCTTTAAAAAACAGAGCAACTATCTCCGAACCGGCAACATTTCACGAATTGAGGGTAATACTATTTTCTCTTTTAGTACCAGCCAATATCCGGCATCGGAGAAAAAGACCTCGGACTTTTACCAGTTTTTCCTGTCGTGGTGGGAGCAGGCGAAGAAGGAGAAGTGAGTTGGGTGATTAGGAAAATAGGAAATTGGGCGTTTACAATGCAGTTATCGATTTGCCATCCGGCGGATTGTCGATGTTTGTCTTATAGATGCCATTCTATTAAACATTTTAATTGTCAATTGTCAATTAAAATAGGCGTTTGTAGTACAACATCGATTAGTTTGTAGTCGATAATTTTTTTCTGTGTTTGTTCCTTTCTGTGGTGATATCTTTTTTTTACAACTGCTGCGAAAGAGCTATTCCTTTAAAGCGAAGTCTTGAAAGAAACGTAGATTCTATTTAAGTTGTGAATACTATTTTTTTTATAAAAATTTGGGTGTGGGAGTGCAGTAAATGAAAACTATAAATATTACAATTCTACTTATTTTGGCAATAATATGTCTATCATTCGCACAACAGCCAACCGAAGTTCAGGGAAGGGTCACCCAGATCTCCGTGCCGGTCATGTCTATTAACAATGAAAAGTTGGTCAAGTTGCTCATGGATGAATTTTTTATTCCTGAGACATTGGTGACGCGGTTGGAGATTATTGATGTGGGCAAGAATGGTTTTGGCGCCAAAGACCTGGTGCGCGTTTATCCATCGGATGAAATTTACTTTATCGAATTTGTCTCACAAAAGGCGCAGCAGATCATGAATGATTGGGAGTTCAAGGCGAATTTTCAGATCGTTGCGCAAAATACCGATCCCAGCGTATTGAATGATCATAGTAAAAATAAGCCTGCCTATAATATTTTTATATCCCTGCTGAGAAGCCTGGGACGGAATTACCGGGACTATCCCATTAAATTAAAAATGGAACGAGATTCATCGACGGTAACGTTTGAAATGTGGGATTTTAACGAAGGTGAATTGAAATTTGATCCACAACCGACTTCTTATTTGACTGATCGTTTAACGACGCAAGCTTTTTCTATTGTGGATAGTACTTATTATGATTGTATTTTTATTTATAAGACAATAGTCGATACGGTATATATTTATCGACCGGGATTAAAGACGGTCGAGAAATAGGATTGTTTTATTACGGGGATGATTAAGTTTTTTTATAATTCCCATCACGGTTAAACCGCATTAATGAAAGCGCTTGAATGAATTAAAATCCCACAGGATTAGAATTTAACATGTTCTGTGGGTTTTAATTTTTTATGGGATATTTTAGAATTAGTGTTGATGTTTCGATACTTCGGCATTTGCAAATACCGAAGCATCTTTCGATATATACTCAAAACGAAGCGGCTTTCGGATTTTAATCCTTGCGAAGGTTTAGAACCTTCGCAAGGGTTAATCGGTTTGAATCCGAAAACCAATTCATTTCATGTATAAAACAAATTTTTATCATTTTTCTATGGATTGGCACAAAAATTGTAATCAGAAACGATAAATTTCTTCTTATCATAAAATTAATATAAATTTGATTTTTAATTTTTAATAATCGTTATAAGTTGCAAAAGAAACCGATCAGTAATCGGACAATTTTTGTTAAAAACTGGATAAAAAAATGCTTGACATGAGATTAAAATTTGATTATATTGGATATAATTGAATTTCATTTTTGAAAAAATAAGATTGATATAGAGAGAAAATTTTATGACGAATCCGTTAGTATTGGTAGGTGATGGTGATTCCAAAAACCTCCAGATTCTCAAAGAGAACCTGGAAGCCTCTGGATTTGTTGTGATCGCTGTTCAAAATGGCAACAAAGGCTGGGAAGAGATACAGCAGATGCCCCCCAATCTCGTTTTGACCGAGATCAATTTACCAGGACTGAATGGCTACCAGTTGCTGGAACGTTTACAAGCAGACCCTAATACGAAAAACATTCCGCTTATCTTTCTCACCAACCAGCGGGAAATTCAACAGCGTGTACGCGGCTTTGAATTGGGAGCTAAAGATTATTTAGTCAAGCCCCTTCATGTAAAGGAAGTTATTGCACATATTCGAATGGTGCTTCGCCGGTTAGAACGAAGGAAGACAGAACAGTTGGAAACATATATGAAGTTCTCCGGACGTCTGGATCAGCTCAACCTGGCTGATCTGATTGAAAGTTTTGGTGTTGAACGAAAGACCGGTGTTTTAACGATAAGCAATGGCAGACGGACCGGTCAGGTCTATTTTCGTGAAGGCACTGTCGTAAATGCGACGTTGGGCAATATAAGCCAGGAACCAGCGATCTATCAAATGCTGCCCTGGAGCCGGGGATATTTTAATATGGTTTTCAAAGAGATCGATGTACCTGATGACATTTCGATCAGTAACCTGGGATTACTGTTGCATGGCGTGAAGCGGTTAGAAATCCGAGAAAAGTTAATCGAGCAACTGTCTTCTCCGGAAACTTCTTTTATGATCACTCCCACCTTTAAAATGCTCGTCACGAAGAAGAGAGTGAATGGAGAAATAGCAAGTTTTGTAAAGCTCTTTGATGGAAAACGGGATGTTGAGCAGATTATTGATGATAGCGGTATGGATGACCTGGTTGCCTTGAAGCGAATCGTTCGGTTATACCAGCAAGGATTTATAAAACCGACCATTCCGCCTGAGAAAAAACCAGTACTGCGCCAGAAAATTGAGCATGATGAAGAAGAAATTAAATTGATCAGCCGACCAAAACCGAAGCCTCTGAAACAAACGCCTTTATCAGGAGAGCCAATTGAAAAGCAATTTATTGACGATACTGGCTTTGATATTGAGCCTCCTGAAAAGCAACGGGATTTAGAAGAGGAAATCAAGCCTATTTTTGAAAGAATCGAAAAAGAAAAGAAAAAAGTTGTAATTCCGGATCAAGAAGAAAAAACTGAAGAAATTTACCCGACTGCCGAAAAAGAGGAACAGCAGTTGCCAGAAAAGGTGCTGGATGTTGATTCAGAACTGACCTCCAGTATTGAGTTGGAAGATGAGGACATCATTCGACCCCCGAAAGAGACATTTGTCGATGAAGAGTTAATTCGGCAGCCGATTGAGGCAATTGAACCGGAAGAATTCCAACCCGAAGAAGTTGAGGAAGAAAAAGTAAAATCTATCCATTTTGAAGATGAGTCGGAACAAGAAGTCGAATTTGATTACATTGATATTGAACCCAACGCACGGGAAAAAATAGTAGATGCCGCTCCATTTGAAATGAAATCGGAACAAACTGGTCAACCAACACCAGTGAAAATAGAGCCGAAAAAATCCGAGCCATCACCAGCAAAAGATAGCATCCTGGTGGTCAGCATCGATGATGATTGCAAGGATGAATTAATGGATATTTTAACCAATGATAATTTCACATCCCGGCATATCAAAGAACTGGATGAGTTACAGCTTGATACCGGAAAAGTTCACATTGATGAATACACCCAATACAAAATTTTTGCAGTTTCCGTGGACAAGCCGTTTAATGTGATTTTAGAATCGCTCCGTCAGAAGATGTGTGGTGCCATTTTTGCAGTCGATTGTTCACGTCGTGAAACATGGGAATATACTTCATACTTAATTCAATCCATCACGAGTAAGTTTCAGTTGCCTTATGTTGTGGCTGTAATGAATTTTCATTATCAAAATTCAATTACATTAGACGTTATTCGATACCAGTTGCATCTCGATGAAAAGATTCCTTTATTTGTCTGGGATGCAGTGGACAGATCTGCTATTCGTAACTTAATGAATTCTGTTACGACGGTTAGCCTGGATGAAGAAAAAAGACATACTCCTAACATAGTCGATATGTATGTTGACAAAGTGATGGTTTAGTACCTAAAAAATTAAATTTTTGCCAAAGAGCGAAAACTTTTTGGACACAAAAATAGAACTCTCACAAAAATGAATTCAAAAAAAGTTTTGTGTCAGTTTTTAAATTTGCCTTGATTTTTACTATTATTTACATTTTTTAAATAACATGAGGTAAAAATTAACCTTGCGAAATCATGTTGCATCGCAAGGTTTTTTGCGCAGGTGGGTGAAGATGGAAGATATCGAAAAAGTTAAAAAAATTCTGGTTGTGGATGGTGATACCAGCTACACCATCTCATTGAGAAATGCGTTGTCAAAAGCTGGCTACGAAGTCACTTGTTGGGATGATAGCCAAAGAGTGCTCGAATCGCTTAAAAATCTGTCGACAGACCTGATTATTTCAGAAGTAGAATTGCCTGAGATTAGTGGACATACCTTGTTTAAGGAGGTTCGTTCGATTCCAGCACATAAAGCGATTCCATTTGTGTTTTTGAGCAGCCAGAAACGAGTCGATGATCGGATAAAAAGCATGGAATTGGGTGTCGATGATTATATTACAAAACCGTTCTATGTTGAAGAGATCGTTGCGCGGGTAGATGCATTGTTTGCTGAAATATCCCTACTCAGCGAAGAACAATCCCAGTCAGAGAAAGGTTTTTCAGGCAGCTTGACAGAAATGAACCTGGTAGATCTCATCCAAACACTGGAGCTGGGAAAGAAATCAGCTATTTTGAAATTGAAACATAACTCCAGTATTGGATTCGTTTATGTGGCAAACGGTGAAGTGATCGATGCGTTGCTTGATGAGCTTTCTCCAGATCAGGCACTCTTGCGGATGTTTACCTGGAACATCGGAAATTTTTTTGTCGAAATGACCATATTAGATCGAGAACGGACTATTCAGATTCCCAATAAAGAACTGGTCAACGCTGCGATGAGGCGGATTAATCATTGGCAACAGTTGCAGCAGGGATTGCCGCCGTTGAATACCGTCGTGGTGAAAACAGAACTCAATACCTATCAAGATTTAAGCGATGAAGAGAAAGAGTTGATTACCGGGATCAGTGAAAAGATTAGGATTGACGAGATTATCGAAAAAAGTCGCTTTGATGATTTGAAGGCTTTGGCAATCGTGGGAAAATTGTATCAAAAAGGATATTTACAGGAAACAGGGGATAGCTATCTTACCTATACGGATAATTACCTGAGCCGGCTGAAACAAAATGCATCGCATTCTAAAACCACTCGTGAACGCGTAGCTTCAATTATTTCAAATGTTTTTAAAAATAATGGTAATAACAACACAATTATAGAGGAGCAAAAAACTGAACGAAGGCAACTCCCTGACCGTCGTAGATATGGACGACGTCGAGACGATCGTATCAGAGAATCAAACCAGGTTCATTTGACTAAATCTGATCTACTATTGATTCGAGAACGGTTAAGTTAGTTGTCAGGCGAAAGGGACGTAGCGTGAATTTGACATCGGGTGAAATGGGGAGGTGACAACTTTGAGGATTGGGGAAGTTGCAATAATCAGCTATAAGTCGCACGAAAAAGAAAATTTTATCAGATCGATCTGTCAAAAAATTGACATAAAAGACGAAACGCTCAGCTTTGGTCGTTTTGAAATTAATGATCAACTGGCATTATATCTTTATGGCATAAACTTTGATTACAGAAAGAATTCAATTTCCTGGGATCTCGTTTCACGAAAAACGCTTGGATTTATCATTATTTTTGATTGGGAAGATAAAAAAGCTTTTGAGGCAACAAAATCTTTAGTTGATTATTTCGCAGAAAATTTTAATGCACCAATCATAATTGTCGCTGATATTAAACATAAAAAAGATCCCCCCATTCCCGATAGTTTTTTTCAACCTGATGGCATTCCACTTTCTTCAAATTCCAGATTTATTTTCAGCCAGATCGATGACCCTGAAAGTGCACGAAGTGTGTTGATGTTATTTGTTAATATGTTGATAGAAAAATTATCTCGAAAAAATTGATAAACCAATTTTTGTAATTTGAAACCTGAAATAAGGAGCCCGGTATAAATGGTGGTGGAGAAGAGGTTGGATTTGAAATTGAGTGATCGATTGAATATTGTTTATCATCTTTTGTGTGGCGAAAAGGTTAGCCCATTAATCGATGATCTGGATGATCGCAGTGTCAACGGATTCCAGAATTTTATGTGGGAAAAAACAGTTGAGTTTGGAATTGTTAGCCGGGGCAAAAATTTTGATCGAAAAGAAATTACCCGGAAAATGACCTCGACCCCGGTTTTCCAGCTTCAACAACGATGTACCCTGGATAGCTACACCTGCAAAGGAACGCAATGTATTTTTACAAATCCGAAATGTGCCAGGAAAAAGATCAAAGAACATGTAGAGGTCATGGCAAAATCAATTCGGGAGTATATTCGATTTGTTAAAAAAAGAGAGATTTTTTAATATGGTTATGATTTTGAGGTATATTGTTTTTGTTATTACTCTATTTAACCTTGCCTTTGCTTCGATATCATCAACCGGGAATCAACCATGGGAAAGAATTTCTGGCTCGATTTTTATAATTTATTATCAACAGAATGATCTGCAGAACAGTAAAAAGATATTGAATACTCTTCAAACGTCGTACATTCGACTATCTCGAGAAATTGGCGTCACATTAGTTGATTCTGTATTAATTTATGTTACCCCCTCAAAAAAGGTGTTCGATCAAATAGTTGGGAGTAATTTTCCGAAATGGAGCGATGGACTTGCTGCCCCGGAAAAGAATTTGATTATTCTTAAATCACCGAATTGGATGCCGCCAGAGACAGATAATGAAGCCATTGCTATCCATGAATTAACGCATATTGTCGTGAATCGAGCAGTAAAGGGAAATCCTATCCCCCGCTGGTTTAATGAAGGGCTGGCGGTTTTTTATTCCGGCGAAAAGAGCTATGCGGCAAGTACATTAATTTCCAAAGCATTGGTAACCAACTCTATCATTCCATTGAGTGACATTGACGAAGTCCTTCAATTTCATAAAGAAAAGGCACAACTGGCTTATCAACAGAGTTACCTGGCAGTCGATTATTTGTTTCGACAGTATGGCAGCGATGCGGTGAGGAGAATCATTCATAAACCTGGCGAAGGAATAGATCTGAACCAGGCTTTCATCGATGTTATCGACCTGGATTTGTGGGAATTTGAGGATGAATGGTATCACTATATTAAACAGAAATATCGCTGGCACTTCCTGGTCGAAATTGATAATTATCTCTGGGTTTTAATTCTGGCGCTATTTATTTTTGGTTTTATTATTATTCGGCGACGTAATAAAAGAACGATAGAAAGATGGCAGGAGGAGGAAACATCGGAGCCATATTAAAATATAAATTTGAGTACCTGTTAACCCGACTTGTCGGATTTTTTGCTAAATTGGTGCCGCTAAAACTCGCACATTTCATTGGTGATCGACTGGGGGATCTGTTTTTCTTTGTCATAAGGATTCGCAAAAATGTCGCACTAAAAAATTTGGAAGCATCATTCGGTAATGAAAAGAGTGAACCGGAGCTGAAATACATTATTCACCAAAATTATCGTCATTTTGGGCGTGTACTCATGGAATTTGCTCGGATCCCGCTTTTAAAAAGAGCAACAATCCTGGATCAAATCCCGGTTCACAATATTGAATGGGCAACTGAAGCCATCAGCCAGGGAAAAGGCTTAATAATCCTTTCCGGTCATTTTGGCAATTGGGAATACATGGCGGCTGCCCTGGCAAACGTTGGGACTGAACTTTATTGTGTTTTTAAGGAACAAAAGAACCTGGCAGTTGATAACATCATAAAACAGTTCCGAATGAATGTTGGATTGCGACCGTTTAAAGTAAAGGGAGGAGCGGCAAAAGGGATCCTGAAAGCGCTGAAAGAAAAAAATGCTGTACTAATTGTAGGCGATCAAGATGCCGGTAGAAAAGGCGAAATGATTGAATTTTTAGGTAGACCCGCCTCGACAGCCAGGGGACCGGCGTTAATTGCAATTAAACACAGAGTACCGGTAATAATGGCATTTGGTGTTCGTGAAGAAGATGGACAAATTCGAGTTCACCTGGAAAAATTTCCCGGGATTGATAACTTTCCCGACAACGATAGTGGTGTGAAACAATTTTTGATCCAATACAATAAGATATTAGAAAGATATATTCGGAAATATCCTGAACAATGGTTCTGGCTGCATCGGCGATGGAAGACGCAGTTGGTGAAAGGTGAATAGTGAGTGGTGAATTGTGAATCGTGAAAAGTGAAAAGGGAATAGGGAATGGTGAAAAGGGAAGAGGATCTATGGTATAGGAAAAAATGAAATGAAAAATTTTTTTCGTTTATATAAAATCATGCTGCGCTACTGGGTGTATATGGTAGTGGGATTAATTTTCATGTTTGGTTATGCTGCTTTAAGTGGTATGACCATTACCATGGCTATTCCTTTGTTCGATCATGTTTTTGCCACACGAGACGTGCCAGCTATTTATACCAACTGGTCAGAATTTTCCAGTGTTTTAGGTGCATTAGCCACTGATTTTTTTGCCCAGGTAAAAAATATTTTTTCCTTTGCTGAGTCTGCAAACTTCAAATCAATAGGTTCTACATTCTTCCCGTAAATTTCATCCTCCTCCCAATCATAACGTGAGAGAAGTGAAACTGGTTTTTCTGAACGAAAAGATCGGAATAGGTTGGAAGCACTCTTTAA
>CBFDBN010000021.1:0-19888 GCA_965603055.1 uncultured bacterium
CCACCAGTGATTCCACGACTGTCGTTCCAACAGTAAATGGAATCGCCCAGGCGACCATTCGATCCGGTACTCGGTCAGGTACTGTACAAATTAAGGCCCTATTGGTAGATAATCGACAAATTAAGTCACAGACGACCAATATTGTCATCCGTTCCGGTCCACCATACATGTGGATTGATCCGAACGATGCTAACAACGTCATTCCCCACACAACTCTGGCTATTGACCCGGGAAAACATAATGTCTGTTTTGGGAATCCAATTCAGGATATTGGAATAACAGTATATTTTGGTGATAAATATAACAACCCCATCGAAGATGGCACCGCGGTTTATTTTACAACCACCGGGGGCATCATTTCATCTGATGCGGTAACATGCGAACAGGGACGGGCGTCCGTTATCCTCCAGAATGTTTACCCATATCCTTACCTGGTTTCCAATGATCCCAATCAATTAACAGCGTTAAATATCCCTAATCCCAACAATGACAACATAAAACTCAATGTCTTTATTCCAGATTTTGAAAATGGGCAAATTATTAACTCTATTGGAACAACAAAAGAAAATGATGGTGTAGCCGTGATTCTGGCATACACCTGGGGACAGGATCAAAATGGGAACCATATTAAAGTTTGGACAACTGGTCGAGTTGTCTACAGCAGTGCTATTGCAATATTCACAGCGGTTACTGATAAAACAGAATTGGTTGTTGGTGATTATGCAACGATTGATATATGGCTTTACGATATTCACGGTAATCCGGTCGCTGCAGGCTCCAGCTTAACAGCTTCCACGAATGCTGGAGAATTATCTGAAACCAGTTTATTGCCCAGTGCCGATCGATATGGATTCGGTAGCACGTCTTTCAGGATTTCGCTGACGAACACGCTAAAACCTGGCGAGGATGAACCCACTACGGCAGTTGTAAAAATTAACTTAGATAGCCCAAATGGGACAGGGAAAATCGCTATTCCAATTAATTTGAAAATTACTCTATAATTGGTGATTAGTCGATTGGGTAATTGGGTGATCAGGTAATTTGGTAATTATTAATATACTCAATTACTTAATTACCCTATTACCCAGTTACTTAATTACCTCATTACCACTCACCGCTCACTACTCACCACTAACCAATCACTACTCACCAACTATTCAGTCCTTTTAAAAATATGAAATCCCAATTCAGATTTAATAACATCACTGGTTTGACCGACGCTTAACGAGCTAATTGCTTTATCAAGTTCTGGCATCAGATCGCCCTTTGTAATTATTCCAAGATCACCACCCCGGGGTGCATTGGGTCCTTTGGATCGTTGTTTCGCCAATTCTTTAAAGTCAGTACCCTGATCCAGTAATTTTTTAATTTCATTTGCTTCTTCTTGAGTTGCAACCAGAATGTGAAGCGCTCTCATCGTAAAACCAGGAATATCAAAACGAGATTGTGTCAGCGATTTTTTCCAGATATAGCCAACCAGGTGTACCGCTACCCAATTGCCCTGTTCTTCAATAGCGATTAGTCTTGTACCCTGTGGTAATTTGCAAATTATTGAGCCACCGGGAGAAAGTCTTAAATTCTCGGTCGGCTCGTTAACGAATAATTCGTCGCCTTGCTTTATTTTGAGCTGTGCTTGAGCGCTTATTGCAAAAAATAGAATAATCAACATAAAAAACAAACCAGTTAAACGTTTCATTAATGAATCTCCTCCGTTTGAAATTTTTTAAGAAATTTATTTACTGAAGTGAAATCAGGAATTCCCGATCTACCTCCTAGTGCGTTACACTTAATCGCTGCTGTGGCGCTAGCAAATTTTAAAATTTTTGATAGCTCCCAATTTTTCAATAGGCCAAATATAAAAGCACCATGAAAAACATCCCCCGCACCCGTTGTATCGACTACATCTACTTGAAAAGCGGGTTGATAATATATCCCTGTCTTATCACCTCCATAACATCCCCTGCTCCCACAGGTGACCACGGCAGCTTCTGCTCCATGATATAGGAAGTTTTTAATAGCTTTTTTATAATCCTTCAGTTTCAGGTATTTCTGACAAAAATTCTCGGAAACTACAGGATAATCAACCAAGCCAAGTAACTCACCCATACGATTACGGGGGCTGCCAGCGTCAATTATGATTTTTATTCCTTGTTCTTTGCTCCATTTTATTAATTGAAAAGTTGCTTCAGTGTCTCGCCCATCAACCAACAAATATTTAGCTGACCGAACATGCTCAAGTTTGATTTCTGAAGGCAAAACCTTTTGGTATTGTCTGTTATTTAAAACTATCGATTTCTTCCCCGTCTGCTGATCGATCCAGATAAAAGCCTGATTGGTCGGCGTCGATCGATCAACAATAATACCAGTTGTATCAACGTCTTCCCTTGCGAATTCGTTTAATAAAAATTTTCCGTTCGCATCGTCACCAATCCGACCGATAAATGTCGTTTTGCACCCCAGACGTGCTAAGGTAACTAATGCAGTGGCTACCGGTCCTCCACCCTGGAGTGAAAAATCAATAGCTTCGGTTTTTTCATCAAGTTCTGGATATTTTGGAACAATACAGAGATAATCCGTCGCACAAATTCCAAAACCAAGACAGTCGTAATCAGCAGTCACCATTCTTATAATAAATATTTCTTAGCTGCAGAGAATCTGCCTCTGGCATGATCGAAATGACAACTACCGTATTTCTTGATAGAAATTAACTTTTTTGTTGCCTAATATTCTCTCAGCGTTCTCAGCGAACTCTGCGGTGAGTTATTTTCGGTTATCAAATTTAAAATCCAAAATACAGCCTTAGCATTCTGTTCCACGATTTGATCAATTTCTTCGGAAGTTGGAAAATAACTATCTCCCGTTTCTACAATAAAAGATAACACACCGAGCTCATTATACATCCATAGCGAACATTGTCCAGCGTTGTCGTTTAGGGGAGCTATTGAATAGTAATCTCCACTACTTCTTTTCTCGATATTTCTGGCAATCTCCTTTGCCGTTGCAATGACTTTTTCGTCCTGCGGATTGCTAAACGGATATAAAATCATCTCACCGGCACTATGAAAATCTAAATGAATAACAAAGCGTTCCCGCTCTGCCAGGTTACGAATCGCCTGCGTTTCCGGTTCAGAAAAAGGAAACGGACCAGGGTAATAACTGCTATGGAGAAACCGATCTCCTTCAATTGCCCAGTGATAATCATAATTTCGATTTAGATCAACGCCATCAATTGCCGGCGTAAATTTACCATCGTTATTATTATCCCGAAGATTCTTTCGCCAGATGAATCGAGATTGATCATTAAATATCAATTGATACCCATCAGGATTTACGACTGGCACCAGCCATATCTCTAAATTATCGATCCAATTCTTTACTTCTTGATCACTCAAATAATTACGACATAAATAATCGACAATATATAAACAAATTTCAACGCCTAAAGGTTCATTAGCATGATGGGTTGCTGTAAAGAAAACCGATGGCTCATCTTCATTCTGTAACGGTAAATCTGATATTTGAATCGCTTTTATAGGTAATTTATGAAAAGCGCTCTCCCCTATTTTCTCGATATTCAGGATAGAACCATATTGTTTTTCATACGCCAGTAAAATAGAATCGACCTGTTGCAACGTGTGAAATTGAGTATCAATCAACTCCTGTTTGTTAACTTCAAGAATCAACTCTGGTTCCAGGCCTGCTTGTTGCAATAAGAAGAATTCCTTCCAATCCGTAGTAAATTCAATATATTTCGCTACATCAATCTTTCTGTTTTTGGGGAAAAATTTTCGAGCTAAATTTCTCTGCTCCCCTGTTTTAATCGTGATTCCAACGCGTATCTTATCCTCTTTATGATGCTTCTCAACAAAAAACTTGATACCGACAATGATGATAATCAAAAAAATTCCAAATATGATTGTCAGATTTTGAATTGCTTTATGGTTTGTTCTCAATTTTATGATCGACCGCTTCGATAATCTTATTCTGCAAATTATTTGCCTCAGCAATTAAATTTTTTACCTCGGTTTTCATCTTTTCAACGAATTCAGCATCATTAATTCCTGGTAAATTAATTTTTACATTTAAACCAGCGCCTTCTACGGCAGATCTCGCCATCAGTGACGCCACTCCGGCATCACTGGCTGCGTTTTCATTACCCTTCTCAGCAACGACCTGGGCTAATTTTAATACTTCCAGCGAATTTTTCATCACGTCCAACGGTACCAAACACGCCTCTTTGGTCGCCGCTTCTATTGCTTGCTCTTTTTTAACAATCTGCTCATCAGTTTTTTTGGGCAGGCGAAAAGCATTCATCAGGTTATTAAACGCATCAGTGTCCCTATCAATCGCTCGAAGTAAAGCATCTTTGTATTTCTGGGCATCGACAGCCACTTCTTTCATTTCGCCCCGGTTTTTTTGATATTCTTTTTTCCCTACAGTCAAATTGGCAACCATGCTCGTTAATGCCGATCCTAATGCCCCAGCTAATGCTGCAACGCTGCCTCCACCTGGTGCAGGAGAATCAGTCGAAAGTTCATTTGTGAAATCACGTAGATCCATTTTAACCAGCGGTCCTTTTAATTCTTGAACCTGGTATTCAATAATTTTCTTTTGTGGATCAAATTCAGTGAGATCGTTCAATCCCATCGAAACGATTGCAGCTTTTATAAGTTCTTCTTCAGGTACACCGGCAGATTTGTCCTGTTTTGAAAGATAATAACGCCCCGCATCAAGCATTGCTTGAAGGGGAATTAAACCAACAAGCTCGCTACCGGTCACCCGAAGTCCTCGTTTTTCGGCTTCTTCGCAAATCGTATCGAAAGCAATGTGAGGTGGCGTAATTTTATAATTTATCAAATTGATAGACACCTGTGCCTGACCATATTCATCGATGTACCAGCCAACTGCCCGGGTTGCCTTTAATAATCCTGGCACTTTGATCGGAATATTATTTTTATCACGTACCACCTTTCCGTCAGAATCTCGTTTTCTTCGCCCTGCCTCTCGAATCGTCAGAGCAACATCATGGGCTAATTTTCGGTCTTTGGTATTCAAATTCACATTATAAGCGATCAAAAACTCGCGAGCGCCAATAACCGTCGCTCCTGATTTTTCATTAAATTTAGCTTCTCCAAAATCTGGTTTCCATTCTGGATCTTTCAATTTTTCGGGTAAACCTTCATATTCACCTTTTCTTATATCAGCCAGACTATTTCGTTCCGAGCGAGTTGCAGCTTCTTCATAGAGGTAGACTGGAATACTCAATTCTTCCGCAACTCTTTTGCCAACTTCTTTGGCAATTTCAACACATTCTTCCATGGTTACCCCAGAAACTGGAACAAATGGGCACACGTCGGTTGCTCCCATTCTCGCATGAGCGCCTTTGTGCTCCCGCATATCAATTAACTCTGATGCTTTCTTGATTTCTTTAAAAGCAGCCTCCTTTACGCCTTCAGGCGAGCCAATAAAAGTAACAACGGTGCGATTAGTATCGGCGCCAGGATCGACATCCAATAGTTTTACATCTTCAGTATCACTGATTTCCTTTGTAATTGCATCAATTATCGCTTTATTTTGCCCTTCACTAAAATTTGGGACACATTCGACCAGTTTTAACATAACTAAAATTCCTTAGGTTAAAATAAAATACTTTTCCAACGGATTGAAACAACCCAACAGATATAAGCTCTTTGAAAATTTTTCATCTGTTGGAATTTTTCTATTTTACATTGAAAGACAATTGACACACTTATCCAACCAAATAAATCTCCTCCTGACGGGGTGAAAGGAATTCACATCCATCCTCTGTCACAACCACTTCTTCCTCAATTGTTGCGATGCCATGTCCTTCACAAAACACCCGTGGTTCCAAAGTATAAACCTGTCCCACTTCGACCTTAAAATAAGGCATTTTTCCATATCTATCCCAACGGGGACAGAGCGTTCCAGCGCCATCATGTGCTGCCCTTCCCACCTGGTGACCTAATCCATGCTTGAATTCTTCAAATCCCTGGGAAACAATGTATTGTCTGGCAACATCGTCTACCTGCCACCCTTCAACACCTGGTTTCAAAAATTCTGCTGCTTTGGAAATTGCGTCTTTAACAGCGTTGAATGCTTTTTCCACTTCATTCGGGGCTGATGTCTCCCCTTCTCTTAAAAAGTACCAGGTCCGTTGCAGATCAGAGACATAATCGTCAACTTTTACGCCAAAGTCGATATTCATGATGTGCCCCCGCTGTGTTTGGCGATCGGTTGGTCCATAATGGGTGCCAGCGGTATCGGGACCAGTGAATACAGAGGGACAGGAGGCTGGATCCCAGGATAAGCCGACGCCAGCCTGTTTAACCTTGTTCAGCATAAACGCTGCGATTTGCTTCTCTGTCAATCCCGGCTTCAAAAATTCTGTGACCTGGCTAAAAATATCAACAGTTAATCCAATCGCTTTTTTCAGACGGGAAATTTCAGCCGGAGATTTTCTTCCCCTGAGCGCAGCAATAATTTCCACTGCTGAAATTAACTGTTTTGTGTAAGGCGTATCTTTTAAATAGTCGGTGAGTAACTGGTACATCCCATAAGTCAGTCCGTCTGCCATATAGTCATCTTTTGAGAAGTTGATGGCAATTTGCTTCGGAGCAAGTCTGTTAAGCGTATTGATGAGATCATCTCGAATTGAGGTCGTGTAGCTAATCACTTCCTGGTAGGCATTGGTATCTTTGATGCTTTGAAAATCAAGATTTCCGACAATCGCAATCGTTTCGCCGGTTATTGAAATGAGCAATGCAGATGGTGGAGTAGAATGTGCGCCTAAAATTAATGGCAAACATGGATCGGTCAGTGAATGGCTTTCACGGACGAAAGTTAACCAGAGATCGATATTCTTTTCTTTAATAATTTCAATTGCTTGATTAATTTTTTGTTTGACCATTGTAAATCCAGACTTTTTTCAATCAAGGTTTAACAAACCCGGTTTCTTGAAGAAACCGGGTTTGTTGCAAAATTATTTGAATAGGTAAAAAGAAACCGAGACATGATCTCGGTTTCTTATGAATAAAAATCTAACTATTTTTCAGAAATATTTTATAAATTGGTTTCAGCCACAGCTTTTTTCACCGCTTCCAGTGAATTCATTAAGCTGGCTTTTTCATCGCTGGTGAGTTTTAGTTCCAACACTTTTTCGACTCCGCCAGAACCAATAATTACCGGGACACCAATGTAATAACCGTTGATTCCGTATTCTCCCTCCAGAAGTGCGGCGCAGGGTAAGATACGCTTCTTATCTTTTAAGTAAGACTCTGCCATCGTAATTGCACTAACAGCAGGACTGAAAAATGCGCTGCCATTTCCCAGCAGCTTAACAATCTCAGTGCCGGCTTTCCGCGTTCTATCAACGATGGCATCCAGCTTTTCCTGGGAGAGCAATTCAGTCACTGGAATGCCGCCAACGGTGGTCAATCTTGGCAGCGGAACCATGGTTGGACCGTGTCCACCGAGTACTGTACCAGCAATATCTTCTGTCGAAACGCCCAATTCTAAAGCAATAAATGAATGATATCGACCGGTATCCAATATGCCAGCCATACCAATGACCTGGTTCTTCGGGAAGCCTGTTATCTTCTTGAATGAGTAAACCATTGCATCCAATGGATTGGTCAAAATTATACAAAATGCATCGGGACAGTATTTTTTGACATTTTGGGCAACATTGGTCATTATTTTTATATTAACATCCAACAAATCCTCTCGGCTCATACCTGGCTTTCTGGGTACACCTGCCGTGACAATAACGACGTCAGCTCCCTTAATATCCTCATAATTACTGGTTCCGCTTAAATTACTATCTACACCCATTAATGGAGTTGCTTCGAAAATATCAAGTGTTTTTCCCTTTGCAACTCCTTCTTTTTCAGGAATATCAACTACTATGGCATCTCCTAATTCTTTTTGAGCCACCAACAGAGATAGAATGCCGCCAATTTGTCCACCACCAATTAAAGCAATTTTCTTTCTTGCCATATCGTTTTCTCCCTCGTTTATTATTATTATTTATCATGGCTTTAGTTATTTAAAAAGAAAAATTCTCTTGCCTGGATTAAAATATTTACCTGCGGAAAATCTGCTCAATAAGCCGCACCCGCGATCGGCTAATTTGTTTAGCCTGCTTTTAAACTAAGATCATGTTTCATTGCGACAAAGGCAGCTTCTTCTAATTCCACTCGTTCCTTAATGATTTATCTTAACCACTCCTCAACACTTTTCTTGCTATGCAGTCGAGCCAGAAAAGCGCCACGGGCGGCAAGATCAGCAGGAATTGATAGTGAAGCTGGCTTGGTTCTATGAACATCAACAGGCTTCTCCCACGCTAAATCATCATTAGCCTGGTCTACCACAAGCTGATCAATTTCTTGGTTTTTTCAAGCATTCAAAACATGAACCATTTTTTTAGCTTTGCCACCGGTCGTATATTTTACAATGCCATCAATTTTCGAAAACAATGTATAATCGCTGCCCAGCCCAACATTTGACCCGGGATGAATTCTTGTCCCACATTGGCGTACTAAAATGCTTCCGGCCGTCACTCGCTGACCGCCAAAACATTTCACTCCTCTCATCTGAGCATTGCTATCACGTCCGTTCTTGGAACTTCCAACACCTTTTTTATGTGCCATTATATAAACCTCCAATTCATATCTTTAGGGGATTGGATAACATAAATTATCAATTCAATTTATCCAGGATATTGTTAATTAAAAGCAGAAAAATAAATTCAGATATGTCAATTTATCCCATCCCCTTAATTAACTACAATATCATCAATTTTCAAACGGGTATAATCCTGTCGATGTCCATTTTTAACCTTATACCCTTTTCTTCTTTTCTTTTTGAAAACAATGACTTTCTTGCCTCGTTCAAAATTAACGATAGAAGCTTTTACCTGTGCCCCTTCGATAATTGGGTTACCAACTTTTACACCGCTATCATCAGAAATTAACATGACACGATCCAAATCCACTGTATTTCCCACTTCACCAGCTATTTTAGGAGTCATAATGACGTCATCCTTTGCGACTTTAAATTGCTGGCTGCCTACTTCAACTATAGCGTACATTAATTAAACCTCCAAACAATGATAATCTGTGATAAATATAAAAATAAAGAAGCCTTAATATAAGCATTTTTACTATTTTTGTCAAGTGATAAATTTATCCGTGATGTCAGAATCATCTTTTTTTGAATAGAAACGGAATTCATCAATATCTAAATTTTGATCTTCCACTAAATCAATCAAGATTCTCTGGTTCCACATAATTCGGCGAATCGGGCTACGAACCCCTTCAGTGAGAAATAATTTAATTTCAGGATGCGTCACCAATCGAACACTCCGATCCTTTGATGAAGCTTTAAATCTTCTCACCCAACGTTCTATTTTGGTCAGGGTGGTACTTTTAGCTGTAATTCGGCCTAATCCCCGACACGTTGGACATCTTTCACTAAATGTGAACAACAGACTGGGGCGCACCCTTTCCCGGGTCATTTCAATCAAACCAAATTCACTTATCGGGGTGATATTGGCCTGGGCGCGATCCTTTTTCAACTGCTTTCTAAACTCCTCGTGTAATCTTCGTTTATTCTTTTCTTCTCTCATATCAATAAAATCGATTACGATAATCCCGCCCAGGTCTCGCAATCTTAGTTGCCGGGCAATCTCGTAGGCAGCCTCCAAATTGATTCTTAATGAATTTTGTTCATGATTTTTACGTCCGATAAATTTTCCGCTATTCACATCAATTGCTGCCAGGGCTTCAGTCTGGTCAAAAATAATAGACCCCCCGCTTTTTAGCCATACCTTTCTTGACAGACTTTTTTCAATTTCTGCTTCAATTCCAAAATAATCAAATATAGGAATTCTTTTTCTATAATGTTCGACCGAGTTAACCAGGTTCCTCGCCACGTCTTTCAAATAAGTAGTGATTTCTCGATGAAGTTTTCTTGAATCAATAATTAACTTGTCGATATCTCGTGTGAACAGGTCCCGGATTACGCTGGATGTCATCCCCATGTCCTTATAAACTAACATGGGTGGTTTTGCAGTTATTAATTTCTTTTCAAGTTTTTGCCAGATTTTGACCAGGGACTCGACGTCGGCGTTAAGTACTGGCTCATGACGACCATCAGCAACGGTTCGTACAATAACCCCAAATCCATCGGGTCGTATCCTTCTGGCAATTTTTCTCAGCCGTCTTCGTTCTTTTATGCTGTCAATCTTTTTTGACACTCCGACCATTGAAGAATTTGGCACCAAAACGCAAAACCTGCCCGGGATGGAAATTTGAGTGGTTAACCGGGAACCTTTGGTGCTGATTGGTTCCTTAATAATTTGAACTAAAATTTCTTGACCGACTTTAATTTGTTCCGGCGTGAATTCTTGCGCAACATGATTTTCGTCATCGCGGTCAACCAGTGCGCTGACCGTAGAAAAAGATTCTCCGATGTCAGAAAAATGCAGAAACGCGTCTTGCTTTTGACCATGACCAATGTTTACGAACGCTGCGCGCATTCCTTTTACGACGTTAACTACCTTACCTAAATAAATATCCCCCACCATCCGTTCACGCTCAGGTTTTTCAACAAAAAGCTCGACTAATTTTCCATCCTCAACTATTGCAATTCTTGTCTCTCCAATTGAAGAGTTAATAACAATTTCTTTACGCATACGATAATTTATCCTATCTTAAAAGTTCTTTCTGCTGATGAGTTATACTTCGAGAGGTGTCGCTTTAACATCTCCGAATTGTATTAATAATTTGGAACGATTTACCCGGCTCAAAGCAACTTCTTCACCGGGCAATGATAACATTTCGCTGAGAATTTCTGGAATTCGAGCCGTTTTTCCATTAATGATATGTAGAGAAAAGTGCAGATCGTTTGTATTTCCGTCCGTCCAAATCGATTCAATAAACGGTCGGATATCCAAATCCTGTTCATCTGCACCGCGCTTGCGCTTAATTACAATTTGCTCTCGTTCCATAAACTCAGCGATTAATTGATTAAGATAGGATTGATCAAAAGTTTTGTATAAATTTACTTCATATTCGGCTCGATTGATGATCGATGCAAGTGATTGGTGTTTTCCATATAAATTTATTGTTTCTAAAATTCTCAAGCCTTCCGGCAATACTCGATTTAAAGCGGATTTGATTTCTCGTCCTTTTTCAAGATAATATTGAACATCCATGTATTCACCATCACTGGTATACCCCATTGCCAGCGGTGGTCCATACGCAATACGAGGATGGGGATGAAATCCCTGGGAATAAACCAATTTAATTTCGGCTCGACGAAATGATCGCTCAAATAATCGAATTAAATCCAGGTGAGATGTAAATCGTGCTGAATGTCGCTTTTCATATTTAATCCTAACATGTCGCGCATCTGGTTCGCTAATGGGTCGAATTCGTTTGCGTGCTCTACCATAATCCATCAGTTCTGAGCTTTGTTCAGTCTGCAAACTGTTTTCTGGCTTGATTTTTTCTTTTCGGTTTTGATAAAGAATGTCTTTACATGCCTGCTGAGACATCAGCCCGCAGGCATTGCAAACCGTTTGCCGGCAATCAGGAGTGGTGCGTTCTTCAACTGACCATTGGTACTCCCTCTTCAAATACGTTTTTGTTACCCCTTTAGAAATATGATCCCAGGGAAGCGTCTCATTAAGACCACGTTCTCGAGTATATGATTGTGGGTCAATTTGGTGATGCTGAAAAGCTTTTTGCCACAGATCAAATTTAAAATGATCACTCCAGGCATCAAATTTCGCCCCTGATTGCCAGGCTTGAAATATGACATCCCCCAATTTTCTATCGCCACGGGCGACAATGCCTTCAAGGAATGAAGCTTCGGGTTCCCGCCAATTAAATTTCACTTTGTTAGTTGGCAGTCGATCTTTGAGATAGAAAATCTTTTCATTGGTCTGCTGAATTGAATTTTGCTCGACCCATTGAAACGGGGTATGCGGTTTTGGACAAAATGGGGACACTGAAATATGAATCGATTTTCCTTTGTGTTCTTTGGCCACTTTTAGCACGCTACGAATCAACGAAATGATGCCATCCAGATCCTCCTGGGTTTCCGATGGCTGCCCAATCATGAAATATAATTTAATTTTGTCCCAGCCTTCCTGGAAGGCGATTTTGATTGCTTGAAGCAGATCATCATTGGTATTTGTCTTATTGATGACATTTCTAAGCCTTTCAGTGCCGGCTTCAGGCGCCAGGGTTAATCCTGACTTCCTCACTTTTTTAGCATGTCTCGCCATTGCAATGGTAAATGTCTCAGTTCGTAAAGATGGAAAAGAAACATTCACCATCAGTGGTTCAAGCACACGATTCAAGCGACTTAACAGCAGATTCAACTGGCTGTAATCGGAAGTGGACAACGATGCTAAAGAAATTTCATCATATCCAGTGTTTCGAATCACTGTCGACACCTGATCCACCAGTTCATCGACCGAACGCTCCCGAACCGGTCGGTAAATAATACCGGCATTACAAAATCGACATCCCTGGGTACATCCCCGCATGATTTCCACTGAGTACCGATCGTGAGTCGTCTCAATCAATGAGACTAACGGTTTTTGAGGATAGAATTCCGGTCTCATTTTTTCGATGGTACGAGCGACAATTTTTTCGGCAATTTCCTCCTTAATTGCTTTTAGAACAGTGCCCTTCTTTCGTTGATCAAATTGAGCTTCATAAAATGCTGGTACATAAATACCCGGGGTTTGAGCCAGTTGATGCAAAATATCATTTCTCGAGCCTCCTTGTCCTTTTGCATCCTGAACCAGTCGGGAAATTTCAATGGTGATTTCTTCTCCATCACCAATCACAAACGCATCGATAAATTTTGCCAGGGGTTCTGGATTATAGGCACAGGGACCTCCGGCAATGATTAATGGAATATGATCTTCCCTTTCTTCTGATAAGATTGGAATTTCCGCCAGGTCTAAAATATTCAGCACATTGGTATAATGAAGCTCATATTGCAAAGTAAATCCTAAAATATCAAAATTTTTCAGGGATTGTTTTGTCTCTAATGAGAATAGCGGGATATTGTTCTGGCGTAATTTTTCTTCCATATCTGCTGCTGGCGCATAAACTCTTTCAGCAGCAATAAAAGGTTCTTTGTTAAGAATATGGTATAAAATCTCGAAACCAACGTGCGACATTCCAATCTCATAAAGATCGGGAAAGATCAATGCAAATTTTAACAGGTCTTTTGACCAATCCTTTTTTATAACATTTATTTCATTCCCGGTATATCTACCAGGTTTGTTTACTAAGGGTAATATTTCGTTATTTAATATTTGTTCTAGTTCGTTCATTAGGTTGTAAAAATATTTGCTATAAAGCACAAAACAAAAAATGATTTTTAATTCTTAATATCTTTGTGGTGTTGAAGTTTTAGGCTATCTTTTGCAAGAAAAATCTTACTATTCAACGTTTCAAGAATTTTAAAAGTTCCGACAGTGAGAAAAGCAGGAATGATGGAATAGTGGAGTTTTGGAATGGTGGAACTCAATTTTTTTCTCCATAAATCCATTATTCTACAAATCCAATACTCCACGACTCCATAAATCCACCAAATTACTCCACGACTACTTCCCCGAATAATTTTCTCTCACAAACTTCACACCTTCTTCGACCGCTTTAATATTAACATCGATAAATTTCTTTTTCTTAATAGACTTACGGATTGCCTCAAACGCAACTTTGTAATCCATTATTTTTGTGTATTCGAGATATGCACCGACGCAAACCATATTCGCTGCTGCTGTAAGTCCTAAATTTGATGCCATATCGGTTAAAGGAATATACATGGCTCGAACATCAGTACGACGGACTTTTCGATCGACAATTGAAGAATTTATGATGATTAATCCATCTGTTGTCACCGTATCTTCAAAAGCATCTAAAGAAGGTCCGTTCATTGCAATTAGCACATTCGGATAGGTAGCCAGGGGTGAGCCAATTCGTTTATTGGATAACATCACGCTGCAATTTGCCGTGCCGCCTCTCATCTCAGGCCCGTACGAAGGAATCCAACTGACATGTAGATTTTGATCCATGGCGCAAGCTGCTAGAATAACCCCGGCGGTGAGCACGCCCTGCCCACCAAATCCGGCAATTTTTAATATCTGTTCTGGAAACTTTCGAATAAAATCTTTGCTCACTACTTTTTTCTCACCAAGTTCCAATAAGCCAAGAACTTCCAGAACCTCACGATCAGAATATTGTTTGCGGTCAAAGACACGGGGTTCAGCTTTATCAGAAACGTCCTTAAAGACCTGAACTGGAAAATAGGTCATCATATTTTCAGTAACCCATTTCTGAGATTCCACTGGCGTAACTTTCCAGCCAGTCGGGCAGGGAGACAACACCTCAACAAAAGAAAAACCCTTATTATCCACCTGGTTTTTTATGGCTTTTCGAATGGCTCGCCTGGTTCGATTGATCGTCTTAAAATCTACCAGGGCAGTTCGTTCAACGTAGACTGGTGCTTCCATTGTGCTGATTAATTCACACATCCGAATGGGGAAACCTTCATTGGTGGGCTTTCTTCCATAGGGACTGGTGGTCGTTCTTTGACCAACGAGGGTTGTCGGTGCCATCTGTCCGCCAGTCATCCCATAAATAGCATTATTTACGAAAATTACGGTAATATTTTCCCCGCGATTGGCTGCATTGATGATTTCAGCTCCTCCAATGGCTGCCAGATCACCATCACCCTGGTAAGAAATAACAATACTATCTGGATTACTGCGTTTTAGCCCGGTAGCAATCGCCGGTGCTCGTCCATGGGCAGCCTGGATATTTCCTACATCAAAATAATAATAGGCAAATACAGAACAGCCTACCGGAGAAATAAGTATCGTTCTGTCGGTAATGTTATAATCATCCATAGCTTCCGCAAGAATCTTATGGATATTCCCATGCCCACATCCCGGGCAATAGTGGGTTGTTTGCTGATGTGTTTTGCCTTTTCGCTCAAAAGTATCGTAAAAAGATTCAGGCTTTCTTAATGCTTGCGCCTTCATATTCGCTCCTTGTATTAAATAAACATTTTTATTGAATCGTAGCGCGTAGGGAGTGGGGTGTAGGGCGATCTGCTTCTCGCGTGATAGTTCAGCCCCTGCCTTTAGAGTTATAAAAAAAATGATTTACGAATAAAGATTAACGATTTTTGATTTGCGAAGGAGTACTGTATCAATAATCACAAGTTAAAAAATCAAAAATACTTCTAAAATCGTAATTCGTTAATCTTTGTTCTGAGATCAAAAAAAGGAGCATCATTGGTAGTGAACTATTACCTTCCCGCGCCACGCTCTACTATACATACTTCCGCGCTTCTTCCACCAACTCTTCAACCGACGGAATCGCCCCGCCCATTCTGGAATAAAACTGAACCTCCCTCTTACCGTTAACCGCTAATTTCACATCATCAACCATCTGTCCATTGCTTAATTCGACAACTAAAAACTGTTTAACAGTTTCACAAAGCTCAGATATATGGTTACCCGGGAAAGGAAATAAAGAAATAGGACGAAATAACCCGACCTTTTTACCTTCTGCTCGTAATGTTTCAGCCACATTGAGAAGCAATCGTGATACGATGCCATACCCGACCAGGATTAACTCTGCATCATCGGTAAACATCGTTTCATAACGAATTTCATTTTTCTCTACTTGTTGATATTTTTTTTGCAAGTTTTTATTATGCTCTTCCAAACTCTGTGTATTCATCAATATCGAAGTAATCAAATTTCTCTTAGTTTCTCGAGTTCCGTAAAGCGCCCATTCTTTGTGAGGGACTTTTTTTCGAGTCGTCGGGAATTCAACCGGTTCCATCATTTGTCCAATGTAAGCATCTGTCAATATGATACAGGGATTACGATATTTTTCAGCCAGGTCGAAGCCAAGCATTGTTAAATCACACATTTCCTGGGCTGAATTTGGCGCGAGAACGATTGCCTTATAGTTACCATGTCCCCCACCTTTTACGATCTGGTTATAATCGCCCTGTTCTGGCCAAATATTTCCCAGACCCGGACCAGCCCTCATTACATCAACGATAATACAGGGTAATTCAGCGCCAGCGCAATAGGAAATTCCTTCCTGTTTCAAACTCAAACCTGGTCCAGAAGACGCTGTCATCACCCGTTTTCCCGCGGCAGCGGCGCCATAAACCATATTAATTGAGGCGATTTCGCTTTCGGCTTGAACGAATGTGCCGCCCATGAGTGGGAAATAATTTGCAGCCGCCTCGGCGATTTCACTGGCAGGGGTAATCGGGTAACCAAAATAAAGACTGCAACCGGCAAGCAGCGCCCCTTTTATGACAGCTTCGTTGCCCTTAATCAGCTCTTTTTGCATTTTTATTCTCCCTTATTTTTCTTTGCTTTCTTATAAACGATAATCGCCCCAGGCTCAGGGCAACAATAAAAACATACGCCACACCCAGTACATCCTTCACCAGTGTACATTGCATATTTATAACCCATGTCATTAAACCGGTCAGAAAACTCAATCACCTTTTGAGGGCAATGCTCAATACAAAGACCACATCCCTTACAAAGATAACTCACCACTTCCAGACGAGGAACAGGAAGATCAACCTCAATAATATCATCAAGCATGAACTTCTCCTTAACATTTATTAACAAAATGATTCATTAATGAAATCTTGTTTTGCAAAATTAGATTTTTACATTATTTGATAATTCAAATCCAGCTTTTATTATAACAATTTTTTTTTTAAGTTGCAAGTTTTTTTTCTTTTAATTTATCATCATTTACTTCATTAATCTTTAAGACTTAGAATAATTGTTGCTTTTGACTAAAAATATTCCAGGTTAAAAGTTTTTACAGTTATTTTAATTTTCTGCTTGATTGTATTTAAATTTTTTTTTATGTTTAACTTAGGTTGTTTAGGTAATTGGGCTATTAGTTAATTAGGTTATTCGGTAACTAGGTGTATAAGCGATCAGTCAATTATGTGATCCGCCAATTACCCTGTTCCCCAAATCCCCAATTACCAAGTTACCCAACTAACAAAAGAGAGACTAAAATGAAAAAACGTCTATTCATCTTTCAACTATTGACTATTCTTTTTCTTTCTTCCAGTGCCTGGGCTTCGTCCCAAAATCCATACCTGGAAAGAAGGCAGAAGGTCATTGAAAAAATGTCCCCAAAAGGATTGCTGGTGTTACAAACATCTCGCCAGGGTAATTATTTGGGATATGATTTTTTTCACCAGGAAAGCAATTTATTTTACTTGACCGGAATTAATGAACCCGGTCTAATTTTAATTCTGTCAAAAACCGGGATTCAATCACCCGTAAATAATAAAATTGTTTATTCCATTCTTATCACCGACCAACCTCTTACAAAAGCATCTGATAACGATAAATACGATCAAACACTTCAAGATAGTTTGAGATTTGATCTGGTTTGTCGATCAATAAAATTGCGCAAAATTGTGAAATCAATTACTGAAGTTGACATACTTTACACCAACGTAATTAAAAAAAAGCAGAAAGACAGCAATACATTTTTTGAAAAGAAACTAATCGAATTAGTAGAGAAAAAGCCTTCCATCGTAATAAAATCTCCAAACGAGCTTACCAGTTCACTTCGACTTAAGAAAACAGAGGATGAAATTGATCTGATGCAGAAAGCCATTGACATCACAACGATGGCACACTTAGAAGCAATCAAATCTATGGAGTCTGGCTTTTATGAATACCAGATCGAAGCTGTTATAGAATTCGTTTTTAAGTATAATGGCTCACATCATTTAGCTTTTCCGTCGATTGTTGGTTCGGGACCCAATAGTCTTAAGCTTCACTACATGGATGGCATCCGAAAAATCGAACCTGGTGACATCATTGTCATGGATATTGGCTGCGAATACAATCACTATTGCGCTGATATTACCCGCACGATTCCAGCATCGGGAAAATTTATCACTCAGCAAAAGGAAATTTATAACATCGTTCTTGAAGCTAATCAAGCTGTGATTGATATGCTAAAACCAGGCGTTAAAATGGCACAAATGGATTCAATGGCCAGAGCCGTGTTTGCCAAATATGACTATGAAAAATATTGGCGACATGGCTGCACGCATCATCTGGGGCTGGATGTCCACGATGTTGGTGACACTCGCCTGCCGCTTGTGCCAGGCTGTGTCGTGACGGTTGAGCCTGGACTTTATATTCCACCAAATTCGGACTTGCCCAAAGAATATTGGAATATTGGCGTTAGGATTGAAGATGATGTGTTGATTACAGAAAATGGGCATCGGGTGCTATCAGCAGGATGTCCGAAAACGGTGGAAGAGATTGAAGCGTTGATGAAATTGGATGGATTGGGGAATATTCGGTTTTGAAAAATTACATAGACAATTCATCTTAAAAAAAAATCATCGTATCGAAAATTCAACGCATCATCGTAGAGAAAATTCATGAATTTTCTCTACGGAATTGTCCGACGGTATTGTCAATACAGAATCAATTATAATTTTTCATCACAACAATTCAAATGTATAAATGACCAATAAAAATGTCAGACAAATTCAAAAATAAATATCGAATTGAATCGAACCGATTGCAAACATGGGATTATTCTTCACCAGGTGGTTATTTTCTAACCGTGTGTATTAATAATCGGGAGGAAATATTAGGAACGGTAAAAAATAAACAAATGATAATGTCCGATGCAGGTAAAATTGTTGCCGATCATTTAACAAAAATACCTGAATATCATCCGCGTGTTATTTTAAATGAATGCATTGTCATGCCGAATCACATTCATTGTATTATAATTTTAGGTGATTATGATTTTAATAATGGTATTTGCAATAAATTGTCAAATCAATCCATCGCCATCGATAACGTCGATAAAATCCATACCGTAGAGACAATTCATGAATTGTCTCTACGGTATGGATCACGGAATGAATTTATGACATCCGAACAATATCGAAAAATGCGACGTCGAATGTTAATACCCAAAATAATGGGTAAATTTCAAATGCAATCATCAAAAGAAATAAATATTTTAAACAATACCCCTGGCAAAAGAAATTGGCAAAGGAATTATCATGACAGAATAATTCGCAACGAATTTGAATTAAAAAGAATACAACAATATATTAGCAATAATCCTGCAGATTGGGAGAATAAAAAAAATAATGATGAAGGATTATGGCAATAATAGACGTATTGTGGTGTTGATATTTGTAGAGAAAATTCATGAATTTTCTCTACAATGAATTTTTTAACCATGAATTTTCTATACCAAATATTTTTTTCCATGAATTTTCTGTACCAAATAACCCTGGAGACATTTTATGAAAATCACAAAGGCCGTCATCACCGCCGCAGGAAAAGATCAGCATCATTTGCCACTGCAAACCCTGATCGATCGGGATGGGAAAGAAAAATCAGTGCTCCAAATCCTGGTGGAGGAGACCATCAGTGGTGGAATTGAAGAAATCTGCGTTGTGGTTCAGCCTGGTGATGAATCAGCCTATTCAGAAATAATTGGCGATCATGCGGGACGGCTGAATTTTGTGATGCAGGAACAGCCTCTGGGGTACGGTCATGCGATTTATTGTGCGAAAGATTTTACTCATAAAGATCCATTTTTGCATCTGGTCGGCGATCATCTCTATGTCAGCCGCCAGAAGAAAAGCTGTTCCCAGCAATTGATCGAAGTGGCGGAGGCGGAAGCCTGTGCGGTTTCGGCAGTGCAGGCAACCAGGGAAAATCTGCTTTCCTATTTTGGCGCCATTGGTGGCAGGCGCATTCATGGACGACAGGACCTCTATCGCA
>CBFDBN010000022.1:0-19749 GCA_965603055.1 uncultured bacterium
GTTGTATCACTTTTCACCTCTGAGAATATAATCTCTTTGTTTCCATTCCCATCCAGGTCGAAAAATGTTGGATCCGAAATGAGCAGACCATAGTAGTTAGCCTGGAATCCTACATTATTATCCTCAAATCTCTTAAGACTAATGACATTTGGCTTTTCATTACCTGTTCTTCTAACAATAATTTCATCTTTGCCATCACCATCTAAATCAACCGGGATGAAATATTCATTTTTTAAAGTACTTAATATTTTCACTAGTTCCAGTCGATATGGTAATTGACTCGTTTTTACTTTTGCTAAATCTATTGAAGGAAGCTGATGTTGACTAAAAGAAGATGAAGTCAGAGTAATAATAAATAGATTAGTTATGAGAAATATAGCAAGCATATAAAACCTGGAATATTTCATTGCTATCCTCAATAATATATTGATGATTACTTGATCGATTTTATATGTAAATTAACGACAGGTAAACAAAAACAATAATGGACACGCCAATTTGTAATATAGTATTCCAGGGAGAAAAGTCAGTTGCACGTAAAAGTAAGAAGTTCTGATGTTTTAATAATAAAAAATAATAGTTAATACGACAAAAGTCAAGCTTAAAATTACTAACTTGTAAAAAACTATTAACTAACTGTTGGAAATATAACAGTCAATTTGTTATAACGCAAATCCAAAAACGGTTATTACGGTTAAATTCAAAACCTCAACCTGGAAAGGCCATATCAAAAAAAAACTGGACCACTAATTACGCGAATTTTAGGAATTTAGCTAATTTTGTAATTCGCGTAATTCGCTGTCAAAATTTTTTGTTCTTTGGGCAAGAAGTTTACTGTCATATAGGAACTAATCACCTAATTCCCCACCAACCTCACCAACCACAAACTCAATTCAGGAACATAAGTAATAATCAACAAAGCGATCAAATAAATTAAGAAGAATGGTAATGCAGCTACGTAAAGTTTTAGAACTGGTTTTTCAAAACGGAAACTGGAGATAAACAAATTGAGTCCAACCGGCGGGGTAAAGTAGCCGATTTCTAAATTGGCTAAAAATATCACTCCTAAATGAACCGGATCAACACCGAATTGAATGGCAATGGGGACAATTAGGGGGACCACGACGATGATCGCGGAGAACATATCCATCATGCAGCCGACGATGAGTAATAGAATGTTGAGCATGATCAGGAAGACAATTTTGCTGCTGATAAATGTCTGCATGAAGCTTAAAATTTTCATGGGGATTTGTTCATCGATGAGGTAGTTGGTGAGTCCCAGTGCGGCGCCTAAGATGACCAGAATTCCGCCGACCAGGACCATGCTCTCCTTCATGATGCGGGGGACATCTTTGAATAGCTTTAGATCACGATAGACAAATACTTCGATAACAAGCACGTAAAAAGCGGTGATTGCTGCTGCTTCAGTTGCCGTGAAAAATCCGCCATAAATTCCGCCGATAATAATGAATGGCAATGGGATTTCCCAGGCGGCTGCTTTCAATGATAAAAATAAATTTTTCCAGTTGAACGGTGTTTTCGAAATTTTCGAGACGATTCCCTTGCGAATGCTGTAAATTGAAAGCATAAAAATGAGTAGAAATCCGGGAATTATCCCGGCTAAAAATAATTGATCGATGTTGATTTTGGCGACCAGGGCATACAGGATAATTGGCAAACTGGGTGGAAATAACAAGCCTAAGCTTCCCGATGAGGTCATCAGCCCTAAGGAAAAATTTTCGGTGTAGCCTTCTTTCCGGAGAACCGGGTATAATAAACCGCCGATGGCAACTATTGTTACGCCTGATGCGCCAGTAAAGGCTGTAAAAAAAGCGCAGGTGACCAACGCCACGATAGCCAATCCACCGGGCAACCAGCCAAACAGGGCATTGGATAGGTTCACGAGTCGTTTTGGTGACTTACTTTCGGCTAAGATGTAACCTGCAAAAGTAAAGAGTGGGATGGCAAGCAGGGTTGGTGCACTGGCTAAACGATACATTTCAACGATGACGGCGGAAGTATCGATGCCCAATGCGTGAAAGCTCAACAGGGCAATGGCTGCGATGATGGCAAAGAGCGGTGCGCCCAATAGTGCCAGCAGAATTAGAATTATCGCCCAAATTATTGTGGTCATGCTGGCGCCTCCTCATCTGGTGATTTCTGACCGATAATATTTTCAAGGGCATGGATGAAAAAACGCAGCATCATCAAACCGAAGCCTATGGCGATGATCACCTGAAAAATCCATATCGGGATTTCTTTTATTAAAGTACTGCCCGATTCTTTTTCATATTTAAGAAATGTGATGGCCGCTTTCAAGAGAAAAAAGCATACAGTTGAAGCAAAGAGATTTACAATTATTCCAGTTATTCTTTTAACTGATTTTGACAGTGAACGGGAAAGCACATCGATATTGATATGTCTATTTTCACTGGTTGCCAGGGAGGCGCCGATAAAAGCAATCCAGAGGACTAAATGGCGGAGAAAAGTGTCGCCCCAGAAAATTGAGGTAGAAAAGAAATTTCTCAGGATGACTTGAAGGAAGGCGAGCAGGATCATCGAAAATAGGATTACAATAAGAAAGACCGATTCGATTTTGGCAAGGATATTATTGATCGAATTGATGATTTTCATGATATTTTTCCAACAGATAGAAACAATCCAACAGATGAAATTCCAAATTATAAACATCAAATACCAAATAATTTTCAAATCTCAAATTTCAATGATCAGGAATGTTTGGAGATTAATTATTGACTATTGGTATTTATTTGGAATTTATTTTTTGGATTTTGGAATTTAAAAGTATTGCCTTAGCCTGTTTTATAATTTCAAATTTATTGCTTTTTCTGTAATTTGCGATATTCAACCAACACCTGTTCTACTTGTTCAACTAACTCCAATGGATAAAGCTTACCAGCCATCATGCGGCGAGCTTCTTTCCCTTTTTCTTGAAATAGTTTTAGCTGATCTGATGGCGGCGAAGGAGTTAGTTTAATTCCATTTTGTTTTAATGTTTCAATGGAACGAGCATTATCATCACGACTCAGCTTCATCAATTTCTCAAAATATTTTTTTGCATTGGTAACTAATATTTCCTGGTATTGAACTGGAATTTTATCAAACATTTTCTTCGAGATCAGTACGGCGCCAGCCGCATCTGCCAGGGGCACTTCCATCATGTATTTCACTTTGGTGAACCATTGGAGGGCAATGATTGCCAGTGGAGAAACATAAACGCCATTCACCATGCCGGTTTGAAGGGCAGTCATGACATCGATCACGGAAAGCGGAATGGGATTGATTCCAAATGATTTAAACGTCGCTTCTGCCACCGGATCGCCTTCCCACATCCAGATTTTCACACTTTTCATATCGTCAAGTGTTTTGACCGGGGAATTAGTATAGACATAGACAAATCCTACATCTGCCCAGCCTAACAAAACGAAGCCATTTTCTTCAAATCCTTTGGCAAATTTATCAAAGAATTTTTGCTGGATAAAATCAACCTCGTCATAATTTTGGAATAGAAATGGGGAGTCAAAAATCCGAACTTCTGAATATACTTCGCCCAGGCCCACGCCAGTAAAACCAGCGCTGTGTAATTGTCCCAATCGGATTTTTCGCAATACATCCTTTTCATCGCCAGCAACGCCGCCGGGATAGATTTTAAAGCCCAGCTCGCCATTGGTCTGCTCTCGAATGGCTTGATCGAATTCACGCATGACGTTCATCCATGTCGAACCATCGGGCGCCAGGGTGGCGAACTTGATTTTATATTTTTGCGCGTGAGATAACGATACTGTTAACATTATGACTAAAAATAATAAGAAAATCTTTTTCATTGGTGTATCCCCTGAATCTTAATAGTGTTAACGATATACATTTTTATATTCATTTGAGGCATAACCTTTCAAAGGTTTTGAACCTTTGAAAGGTTATTTCCCTTCTCAAGGTTGAGTTTTTTTAATTCATTCTGCAACAATGGATAGGTCCATTTCCGGCCTGTCCGGGTTTTCATATCCTGGTCATTTAAAAGCTGGACGATTTTTTTTATCCTATAACCTTGCTTTCTATAGTTAATGGCGACTTCTAACGCCTGTTCAAATTGATCTTTATATTGTTCTTTCACGGATGGAGGTGCTAATATCACTTCTGGTTTGGGAGGTCTGTTAATGATTTCATAAGTTTTGTTCGCCTCCCGTTCCATCTTCTCCTTATATTTCTCATTCATTTCATCATAAACAGGACAATTTCGATTGCATAATGCTTTAAATACATTGTTCTCACAGCCGCAATCAAAAATGACGTCTGACTTGAAAATATATTTGATATTCGATTTAGTGCTATGTCGTATTTGAGAATTCCCGCTTGATGAGATAACCGATAATATATCAAGGCAATATTCAATCATCCAATCCCGGCATTCATCAGCAGATATTTCAATATATTTAAACCATGCTGCAATAAACTGAGTGATGTCCTGACGGGATGGCTTGCGTTCTTCCGCTTCAAACCTTGACAATGTTAATCCATTCTGAACCAGATCGTTAACGCATACGAATATAGAGCTTTCATCCCCTGATTTTAATATTTTTCTCAATGAGTTCAAATGCTGTGATGCGTTCAATGACATTGCAATGAGTACCTATCAAAAAAATTCTTCTATTTGTTCCATTAATCGTTTCGCCTTTTGTTTGGCGATAGTGTTCGGAAGACGCTGCGCTGGTAAAACATCATCCGAAGTTTTTAAAACTTTTGTTAATGTATTAGAAAAAAGTTCTTCATCTAATGTTCGAGTGGCATAGAATCGGGCGTAATACACATAAGGTAGCAAAAATTTTTCCTGGCAAAATTCAAAACATCGATCAAAATGCTGTCTGGCTTTTTCGATATTTCCGCCCAAAATTGGTGGACGCACAGCATAAATCGTCCCAAAGAACAGGTGAGCACCGCCATAAAAATAGGATTCATCCAGCTCAATCACTCGCTGCATGACGGATTGAACTTTGGGCAGGTCTGCCAATGCCTGTGGATCGGTAAAATTTAGATTGATCCAGCTTGCCCAATTGTTGGCGGTCCAGAACAGTGCTGAAACATCTTTTTTATTGAACTTTTCTAATGCCGATTCCAATTGGTCAATTGAGCCATTCATTGCCCGTCTAAAATCCTGGTTTTTATTCAATATTTTCAATCCGTAGTTCCTGCCTCTTAAATAAAATGAGCGGGCACGGTCAGGATTGGTATCTTCAACAAAACCCAATGCGTAAGATCCAAATCCCTGGCAGGCAAGTAGGAGAAATTTATCATTTTTGGGATCGCTCTTAATCAGTCCTTCCAGCAATTTTAAATCTGAGGCAATGGCTTGTTCTGCCAGGGCTAAATCGCTTTCTTCGTAAAGGGCAGCCATGCTGTTGTCCAGGATGCCTGACATCGACCGAAGTGCGATTTTTTGGATGCTGCATCCGCTAATGAAAAGGGTGACAATGATTATTGATGTTAGTTTTTTCATGGGAATGAATTTTAATATTTTTTCCAATCCGCCAGGCGGAAAACAACCCAACAGATAAAATTAAGCCAACACAAAGAAACGAAAAAACTTACCTTGATAAGCTCACTGCTTCGGTAATGACCTCTTTAGTAATTCGCCCACGCCATTCCTCAATAATTGTTTCCCAGGCAAGTCCTTCTGCTATTTGTTCAAGTACATCAGCAACCAGGATTCGCGTGCCTCGAAATGTCGGCTTACCGTGACATATTTCTGGATCGGAAACGATATATCTTCCAAATAATTGTTGATTCATCTGGATCATTCCTTTGTCTTTGATATTTTTAATTTTTGATACGCTTCGTTCACCAATATAATTGCAACGACAAACAGCAAAATGGCAATAATTGCCAGGATATAAGTACTTAAAAGATTAAAGCTTTCTGGGACTGCCTTGTCCTGGTAGTAATTTATAATTAAACGGATTTTTTGATAGACCAGAATAACCAATGCCGAAAGTGTCACCGCAAACATGAAATACATGGGATAGCGGAGGAATTTGTTTTTCTGCCGTTTTTTTGACAGCCAAACGCTGCCTGCTAGCAGGGCTAAAGCAGCCAATAATTGATTTGCCGATCCAAAGATGGGCCAGATGGCTTGATAGCTTCCTGACAGCGCGAGAATTCCGGCAGGTAATACCGTAAAAAATGTTGCTACAAATCGATTGGTTAAAAGGTTTTGAAAGTGAGTTGGTTTTTCTGATTTGAAAAATTCCTGAAAAGCGAATCTTCCTAATCGTGTTGCGGTATCCAATGATGTCAAAGCAAAAGCTGAAACCGCCAGCGCAGCAAACGTAATTCCCACATTCAGCGGAATTCCCAGTTTCTCGACAAAAGAGCCGACGCCATTGGCAAATAGACCAATGGGATTTCCACGCCCACCAATCGGGAAAAATTTCAGGTAATCTTCTTTTGCAATTGTAATTACGGTAATCAAAGCAATAACTGCTAACAATCCCTCGATAAGCATACTGCCATACCCGACAACACGGGCGTCGGATTCATGATTGAGCTGTTTGGCAGTCGTCCCCGAAGAAACCAGCGAGTGGAAACCAGAAATAGCCCCACAAGCAACAGTAACAAATAAGATGGGAAACAGTGAGCCCAATTTAGGATGAATGAAATTAGTAAAGGCTGGCGTTTCCACCGTCGGGTTTGTAAAAAAGATACCGATAAAAGCGCCGAGCAATACTAAATATAACAGAAATGAGTTCAAGTAATCTCGCGGCTGCAATAGAATCCAGACCGGGGTAACTGAAGCCACAAAAATATAAACCAGAAGAATCCATGTCCAGATCGCCTGCCCCTGTGATTCAACTGATGAAAATATAAGCGGGAATTTCACGCCCAACCAGACACAGGTGAGTAATAATGCCACGCCGACGATTGTCGCTACAGCCAGCGGTGCATTCATTCGATAGATCGAAAGACCGAATACAATCGCCAATAAAATGAATAAACTCGAAGAAGTCGCCACGGCTGGTGTCGAAACAAATGTTTTAGCAACTAAAATGGCGAACGCGGCGATAATTAATACCAGGGTTGACCAGGCGAAAATGAGAAAAAGTTGTTTTCCTTTTTGCCCGATATGTTCTTCGATGATTTTGCCGATCGACTGACCCTTGTGCCGAACCGATGCGATTAACGAGGTAAAATCATGCACTGCACCGATGAAAATGCTGCCGAAAACGATCCATAAAAATACCGGAATCCAGCCGAAAACTGCCGCCGTGATCGGTCCAATAATCGGGGCTGCGCCAGCGATTGAGGCGAAATGATGTCCTAATAAAACTGGTGCTTTTGCTGGCATGTAATCGACATTGTCGCGCATGGTGTGGGCGGGAGTTTTTCGCGTTGGATCAATTCCCAATCGCTTGGAAATAAATTTTCCGTAGAATGTGTAGCCAGCGATAAAACAGAGAACTGCTGTAACAATTAATATAATCGAGCTCATGTAATGTTTTCCCTCCGAAAATCGCAAGCAAGGATGCTTGTGTTACGATTCCCTCCGAAAATCGCAAACAGGATTGTTTGCGGTACATTAATTGTTGAAATCGACTTTTGGTGGCTGTTGCGCCTCTGTTGGTGTCTCAAAATATTCTCGTTTGTCAAAGCCCATTAAACCAGCTACGATTACTACCGGGAATTGTCGAATTGAGCGATTGTATTCCTGTACGGTTTGAATGAAACGACGTCTTGCTGTGGATATTCTATTTTCGGTGCCGGCTAATTCATCCTGTAATCGGATAAAATTTTGATTCGCCTTTAAATCCGGATACCGTTCAATGACGACGAGTAAACGACCGAGCGCCTGTCCCAGGGATTCCTGCGACTGGAGAAATTGCTGTTGCAGTTGTGGATTGTTAGCTAATTCTTCAGTGCTGATGTTGGGTCGGGTCGCGTTGGCTCGTGCCTGGACTACCGCTTCCAGGGTCTCACGTTCATGCTTCGCATACCCTTTTACGGTCTCTACGAGGTTAGGGATTAAATCATATCTTCGCTGGTACAAATTTTCAACCTCAGACCAGGCACCGTTTACGCCTTCATCCAGGTTGACCAGTTTATTGTAAGAAAAGAATCCCGGAACGATAATAATCAAAGCAAGCACAATTATGATTACGATACAGCCGATGCCAATTATGCCGGCAGTTCCAATTTTTTTTCGACCTTCCATTTGTTTCCTCTCCGAATTTATAATTTATCTGTTATATCAGTTAATTTGGCTACTTGTTCAATATATTGTTGCATTAAATCGTAAATTTGTTCTTTTTTCAATCTTGGCTTTTTATTTTCTAAATCTAAAATATTTTCAAACACTTTGCTATCCAGGTTAAACACATCAGCCGTTTTCATAAAAATTTGTCGTTTTGACTCAGGCAGCTCTTCATCTTTCAGAAAAAGAAGTGCAGAAAAAATTGAAGAAAATGCCGGTATAGTTGCCTTGATCAGCCGTTTAATCATTGAGGATTTGCCATTGGTATTTAAATATCCTTCACGTAAAGAGAGCAATTTTCCCCGCATTTCTCGTTCACACTGTAATCGCAAATGCTGGGGCTGAATTTCGATTGCCGCCAGGATATCCTCTCCGTAAACGACACGGTAATTCTGTTTCATGGTCATAAACTCGATGGGAAAGCTGTCCAATGCCGATTGAATATATTTGGGAGTAAGCATGAGTGGGGTGCTCACATTTCTTTTTTTCCATTTTGAAATGAAAGGAAGCACGTCTCTCAAGCTTTTGATCCCTTGTTCACTCAAAACGATTAAAAAATTAATATCTGATTTTTTGTAGATGTATTCTCCCCGGGCAGCGCTGCCATACAGAATAATGGCAATGAGATCATCGCCAAAAGTGTTTTTATAATCATTGGTAAATTCCTGAAAAATTTGTTCAGGATTTTTGGGAATTTTGGGCATTGGAATTCTCCACCTTATTTACAATTCGAAATTTGTTATTCGATATTCGTCATTCGTTTTAGAGTTTTAATTATTAATCCGTTAAACAGACGACGGACGTAACGTTATCAATTGACAATTAATTGTGAATGGTGAATTGTTAATTGAAAATTGATAATTAAGTTGGGTACTAATACCCCCGACTGGCACCACCGCCGCCACTCATTCCACCACCGAAACCACCAAATCCACCGCCAAAGCCACCACCACGACCACCGAAACCACCCCAATCATCGCGACCTCGTCCACCTCCAAACATAGAACCAATGATTAACCAGGGTATAATTCGCCCCCGGGTAATGATAATTAGAAAAATGACAAATAGTATTGAAAAAAATTTGCCTATGCCAGAACCGCGCCGTTGCTCGTTCCCTCTTTGAGGAGCACGTATTTCACCTGTCAATTCGACACCGGCATCCTCACCAATAATCTGGGCGATAACAACCACTACATTTAAGTGAGCCTGTCCATAATCGCCCTGCCGTAAATGTGGAATCATGTATTCATCAATAATCCCACCGGTCTTACCATCTGGCAGGATACCTTCAACACCATAGCCGGTCTCGATCCGAATCTTGCGATCCTGGACAACATTTAAAATTAACAATCCCTTATCCTCCCCCTTTTTGCCAATACCCCAGGTTTCATATAAGCGGGTTGCATACTCTTCTAAATTATATCCACCCAGCGTTTCAATAGTTACATCTACTACCGCAGTGTTAGTTTTTTCCCAGACTTCGTTACAGATTGCTTCGATTTGATGCTCAAAAGAAGCTGGAATGACCCCGGCGAAATCATTGACTGCTCCCATCGGCTGGGGGAACTGTTGAGCCTGGGCATTATGCGGTAATGCCAGTCCCAGGAAAATCAGTATTATTATTTTTCGATTCAGTTTTTTCATGGATTTGTTTCAATTTTTTTATAAGACTTTTTCACTAAACTTGTGGTGGTAAGTTCCATTATATTAAATAATAAAAGGTTTCTTTTGGCACTGGTAGTGCCTGTTCAGAAACCTTTTAATTCTTTGGATACGAAATATGTTAAGATTATACCGCTCATTTCTAATTAGAATTTTTCTTCATCTTTTTCCATTTCCAGCCAAATAGCAGCGTCCCCACTCGACGTGACCAGCTATATTTGCTCATGGTACGCTTTAAGCCGGGGAATCGTCCTCGATCAAAATTATTTTGAACTTTGATAAAATTATTTTTCGCTTCCTTTTTATTTAACTCCTGGACACGACCTTCTAACATAAACAATTCTTCGACAGAACAAATTCCTTTGCTAACCATCATGTTTACCAATGTTTCGAGAGAAATCACATCAGCATTTGGGACATAATCAGTTTTGGTGTTTTCGCTTCTGTCATCAATCCCAAATCCATCATCAGTAAATTCAATCACTTTCATGCTTTTGTTCCTCCTGGTGCTTTTCAAAGATGCAATAAACAGATAAGCATTTTTTAAAGTTTAAATATAGGGTGTTTTTCATAATTATGCAAGATAAAAATGGCTATTTTAAATCTTTTTTTATTTGTAAAATTTGAATTAATGGAATGAATTTTGTTAATGTAGTTTAATAATGTTTTTTTAAAAAATACTTGACTATTTGTAAATTATATTGTATTTTAGGGTTCGTTTAAAAAAAATGAAATGTCTTTTTTGGGCTTGAAAAATTGGATTTTAATTCAAAATTCCAACTACCATATTCTAAACCGGAGTAACTGAATGGCAAAATTGTTATTTGAATTGAGTGTTGAAAATAGAAAAGGATATTCACTTCCACCAATACAGGTTCCGAAAAAAGAGATCACCGACGTTATTCCAGATCGATTTGTTCGCAAACAACCAGCCGGTTTACCGCAAATAAGCGAAAATGAAGTCGTTCGTCATTTCATAGCTCTTTCGACAATGAATCACCATGTGGACAAAGGATTTTATCCCCTGGGTTCCTGTACCATGAAATATAATCCCAGGATAAATGAGACAGTTGCAAATAGCTCTTGCCTCAAAGAGCTGCATCCAATGCAAAATACCCGGTTGACACAGGGAGCGCTGGCAGTTATGTACGAGCTGTCAGAATATTTATGTGAAATCTCCGGTATGAAAGCAGTGACGCTGCAACCGGCGGCTGGTGCCCATGGAGAATTAGTTGGATTAATGCTGATTCGTGCTTATCACGAGAATTTGGGAAATCCACGAGAGAACATCCTGATCCCCGATTCTGCCCACGGAACCAATCCAGCCAGCGTTTCCATTTCTGGTTATAATTCTATCAAAATTAAATCTAATGATAAAGGATTGGTCGATCTTGATGTTTTGAAGAAAAATTTGAATGAAAAAACCGCGGCTTTAATGCTGACCAATCCAAACACCCTGGGGCTATTTGAAACCCAGCTAAAAGAAATTAAGAAGCTATTAAACCAGGCAGGCGCCCTGTTATACATGGATGGCGCTAATTTGAATGCTTTACTTGGTATTATTCGCCCTGGCGATGTGGGCGTCGATGTGCTACACTTTAATTTGCATAAAACTTTCTCAACACCACATGGCGGCGGGGGACCTGGATCAGGTCCAGTTGGTGTGTCAGAGAAATTAATTGACTTTCTGCCCGTGCCCAGGATTACAAAAAAAGAAAGTCAATACCAATTTGATAATAATTATCCGAAATCTATTGGACGAGTACATTCCTTCTGTGGTAATTTTGGTGTGATGATTCGGGCTTATGTGTATATTCGAATGTTAGGAGCAAAGGGTTTAAAACGGGTCAGTGAAAATGCCATCATCAATGCCAATTATTTAATGAAATTATTAAAAGACCATTTTCAACTTCCCTATCCCGGTCCAGCTATGCACGAATTTGTTTTATCTGGCTCCCGGCAAAAAGAAAAAGGAGTAGCTACATTGGACATGGCGAAACGGTTGTTGGATTTTGGTTTTCATGCCCCGACAATCTATTTTCCGCTGATTGTTCGTGAGGCGATGATGATCGAGCCAACAGAAACCGAAGCTAAAGAGACATTAGATCAGTTTGCTGAATGTATGATTCAAATAGCGAACGAGGTCGAAAATAATCCAGAACTGGTCAGGAATTCACCTCACACGACACCTGTTTCCCGCCTGGATGAGGTAAGAGCCGTGAAACAGCCAGATATCCGGTTTAAGGCATAACAACGAAGAAGAATTGCTATAATAGCAAACATCATATTATTGATAAATCGCACGAAAACAAATTAATTTTTACTATTGATCATCTCTGCTCTGATTTTTTTAGCATGGGAAGGGACCGATAATTTTTCATCTTTGATTGACAACTGAAGGGAGATTTGGAAGTATGATGAGTAAAAATCCAGAGCGATCAAAAATATTGGTAGTAGATGATATTCCATTAAATCGAAAATTGGAAAAAACATATTTAGAATCAGCCGGTTACCAGGTAGTTCTGGCAAATGACGGTGTTGAAGCGCTCCAGCAAGTTGATGAAGAAACACCGGATTTGATTTTATTAGATGTAATGATGCCGAAAATGAACGGATTTCAAGTATGTCATCGCCTAAAACATACTGAAAACAGAATATTTATCCCTATCATCATGGTCACGGCTTTAAATGAGATTGAGGATAAGGTTAAAGGTGTTGAAGCTGGCGCGGACGACTTTATCTGTAAACCGTTCAACAAATTAGAACTACTGGCACGGGTCAAATCATTATTGCGAATTAAACATTTGCATGATGCATTAGAACAAAAAATTGCTGAATTGGAAATCGCTCAAAGCAAACTGCTGCAATTAGCAATTACAGATGGATTGACCGGGCTATATAATTATCGTTATTTTAAAGATCAATTGACCCAGGAAGTCATCCGTGCCAAAAGACACAATGCCAATATCTCTATCGCAATGATCGATATTGACTTTTTTAAGAACTATAATGATACACATGGACACCCGGCCGGCGATTTGGTATTAAAAACAATCGCGGATCTACTGCGCAATAACATTCGAAAGATAGATGTGGCTGCACGATATGGTGGCGAAGAATTTGCATTAGTTCTGGTGGAAACTGACAAGCAAGCAGCCAGTTTTGTCGCCAATAAGATCAAGAATCTAATCGAACAACAAAAATTCGACTACGAGGAAACTCAGCCGAATGGCAAATTGACAATCAGCATGGGCGTCGCTACATTTCCGGATGATGCCATCACACCTGACGAACTGGTCAACAAGGCTGATCAAAGGCTATATCGTGCTAAAAAAGCGGGGCGGAATCGGGTGGTGTTGGAGTGATCGACGGTTCTAACGCGTTGATTAATAAGGAACCAGTACCATGGCAATTAATATAATCAAAAAACAATCATTTTCTCAAAGACTATTTTTCATCATTCTTAGCGTTTCTCTTTTGCCGTTAATAATTTGCGCTGGTTTTGTAGTGAAGTTCAGCACATTAGCAAACCTGGCTGAACTAAATTCAACAATACTGTTTTTCTCTTTGCTACTTCTATTAACGATCGTGCTTTCAGCGTTAGGATCTATTTCAATTGCAAAACGAATTCGTGAACCGATTAAGGAATTTACCCGGAGTGCGACTGAAATTGCCCGGGGCAATTTTAATCACAAAGTAGCAGTCCATTCGGATGATGAGTGGGGAAAACTGGCAAAACTTATCAACTTCATGACAACCGAGCTGCGAAGACTGGACAATATGAATCTAAACCAGATGATCAATGAAAAAAATAAAACAGAAACAATTATGAAAAATATCGCGGATGGCGTTGTTGTTACTGATCCGGATAATAAGGTTCTGGTTGTCAATTCGGTTGCTGAATCATGGTTCGGTTTAACAGAGAATGATATCCTCGAACAGCCAATCGAAAAAATAATTTATGAGCAAAACCTGTTGTCATTAATCAATAAAATCAGGATTGAAGGGAACAACGAGGATAAAACAGTCGACCTGGTCATTAAACCTGACAATAAGAAGAAGCAGATTGTGCTTCAGGCAAAAGCCGCCCAGGTTATTGATACGGAAGATAAGCTTATTGGTATTGTCACAATATTTCGGGATATTACCCGTGAAAAAGAGATCGACCGCATGAAAACCGAACTGGTATCCATGGTCGCACATGAACTGCGTTCCCCATTAACCTCAATTGCCGGTTTTAGTGAGCTGCTGCTCGATGAAGGCGTTACGCAAGAACAATCAAAAGAATATGCAGAAATTATTCTGAAAGAGTCCAATCGGTTGGGTGACCTGATTAATAAATTTTTAGACATCTCAAGAATTGAATCGGGCAAAAGCCAGGTGCATAAAACACCGGTACAAATTGGGCACGTGGTTGAAAGTGTTCTGGAAATGAATATGTACCTGGCTGAAAGAAGAGGGATGAAAGTTAATTTAAACATCCCGGATGATCTTTCAACGGTTTGGGTCGATCGAGAAATGATGGGAGAGGCCATTCTCAACCTCTTTTCCAACGCGGTAAAGTACAGTCCTGAAGGAAAGACGATTTCCATTGAAGTTGAAGATAAAGAAGATCAACAATTGGTGCGAATGATCGACCAGGGATATGGTATCCCTGAGAAATCATTAAACCGAATTTTTGATAAATTTTATCGCGTTACTGAAAGTGAACATATCCAGGAAATCACTGGTTCAGGGCTTGGATTATCCCTGGTGAAAGAAATAATTGAGTTACATGATGGCTCCATCTGGGTGGAAAGTAAAATTGGTGAAGGGTCTACATTTACATTTTCCATTCCGAAATCAGAAGATGAAAACACCCAATCATATCAGTCATTCTCTTATGAACAAGCAGATATGGTTTGATTCGTTTTCTACCAGTGCTCAAAGCACTAACTTCCTGTTTGTGAATATAAATTTTTACGAAGCTAATTAATTTTAAATTCATTCCTTTCACTTTAAAGAATTTCATCCCAACCGATGAACAAATTAACCGAAAGTGAGGGATTTTATGCAGTTACAGCAAAAATCCAGGCAGTCATTTTCTACGCAGAATAGAAAAAGTATCACGGATTTGGAAAACTTTATTAGCGATCATATATATCGAAGCAGCCAAACGGTTGCGCCATTAGCGATCGGGCCAAAGTCTGCTAATAAAAAAACCATTCTTCTTATCGATGACGATCCGGATATGATTGAAATTGGCAGAAAGATCATTGTTTCTGCCGGATATAATTTTATTTCAGCCTCCAATGGACAGGAAGGCCTGGATTTTATTTTGAAATATAAACCCGACCTTATTTTGTTAGATTATATGATGCCACTGATGAATGGTGCGGATGTATTTCAGCGTCTGGTAACCAGCCAGCGCTATAAACATCTTTCTGATACGCCAGTCATTATGATAACCGCCCAAACTGAAATTGACATCGACCGCACCTCGTTATTTGAGATGGGATTGGCTGCTTTTTTAGTCAAGCCGTTCGGTCATCGAGAACTAATGAACGTGATTGATAATGTTTTTATCCTTCACCAGGTTCGACAAAAGAACAAAGAATTAGAGCAAAAAATACGCCGGACTGAATATAAATATCAAGACCTGATTGAAAATGCCAATGACTTAATTTATACTTTAAACTTAAAAGGCGACTTTATTTTTATTAATCGGCGACTGAGCACCCTGGCCGGTTTTACACGAGAAGATTGGGTTGGACGTAGCTTTTTTGATCTTGTTGCCCCGGAAGACAGGGTGGAAGCAAGGAACAATTTTACCCTCACCATGAAGGGGAAAGCTCGAATTTTTGAAATTCGAATGATCTGCCAGACAGGCAACCCGCTTTTTCTTTCAATGAATATTAATCCCATCTTTGAGAAAGGTGAGGTTGTTGGTGCCGTCGGGATCGCCAGAGATATTACACAGCGAAAAAAATTAGAGCAGGAGATCACCGAGCTCAAAAATTTCAGTGAAAGTATTATACAAAGCATGGGTGCCGGACTCATTACGCTCGATCTGGAACGTCGCATTACTTCTTTTAATAATGGGGCTGAAGAAGTCCTGGGCTATAAAAATGACGAAGTTGTGGGTAAATATCTTGATGAAATTTTAGCAGTTGAAGAAAACAGGAAGCTTTTGCCCGACGTCATTTCCCACGAGCAGTCACTGCTCAATCGTGAAATTGAGCTAACACACAAGGACGGCAAAAAAGTATTTGTTGGCTATACCGTTACCCCGCGAATCGACAACCACAATTTAAAAGTTGGCACTATCATTTCTTTCCGTGATATTTCACAGATCAAACAGATGCAAATTGAAGTGGTGCGCATGGATCGGCTGGCTTCATTGGGCGTATTAGCCTCCGGTATTGCACACGAAGTTCGCAATCCACTCGCCGGGATCAAGACCATGGCCCAGACTTTAGAGGAAGAAATTGAACAGAACGACCCGCGCCAGGAATACCTGTCCCGTATCGTTCGCCAGGTTAATCGCCTGGATGAGTTGTTGCGCACTTTATTCTCTTATGCCAAACCCCGGCAACCGATACGAAAACATCATCGCCTGGAGGATATCATTCAAGAAGTCGACATTTTGCTGGATGATCGCTTTAAGAAAAATAAGATCGAGTACAAAAAGGAAGTTGAACCCAAACTACATAAAATATATGTCGATTTTCATCAAATTCAGCAAGTATTTATCAATCTATTTCTAAATGCGCTTGAAGCGATGTCCGATGGCGGCACTTTAGAGGTAAACGTGCGCGCGGTGGAAACTATTATTTATACCCGCGATAGACGAAAAAAAAGCTTCCAAAACCAGAACAAAGAAAACCAATATATTGAAGTGACAGTAAGAGATACCGGGGTTGGAATAAAGTCGGATCAATTGAATATTATTTTTGATCCGTTTTTTACGACAAAACCACAAGGAACTGGTTTGGGGCTGTCCATCGTTTACCGCATTATTGAAGAACACGGCGGCGATATACGAGTTGATAGTAAAATGGGAGAAGGAACAACGTTCACATTGCTTTTACCGACAGAGGAGTAATATTTCATGAAAGAACGTATACTAATTGTAGACGATGAAGAAGATTTAACGTTAGGTTATTCAAAATGTCTTTTGAAAGTTGGATATGAAGTGAAAACTGCCGCGTCGGGTGAAGAGGCGCTTGAAATATTAAAGAAAGAGCTATTTGATTTAATCCTGTTGGATATTCGATTACCTAAGATGAATGGCATGGAAGTTCTTTCCAGTGCATTAGAGATAGACCCTGACCTGGTCATTTTGATGATTACTGCTCATGGTTCTGTTCAATCTGCTGTTGATGCCATGCGACTCGGGGCTTATGACTATTTAATGAAAGGATTTGACAATGAGGAGCTGCGCGTTGTGGTCAAAAAGGCGATGGATGTACACAAGCTAAAACGAGAAGTATCCCGGCTCAAACTGAATGAACACCGACGCTATCCAGATATTGCCATTTTTGGCACCAGCCCTAAAATCAGGAGTGTCAAAGAGTTAATCAAAGTTGTTGCAAGAACGCCCAAAACCTCGGTATTAATTCAAGGCGAAAGTGGAACCGGCAAAGAATTAGTATCCAAAGCAATTCATAAATTAAGCACTCGTAAAGACAAACCGTTAATTGCAATTAACTGCAGCGCCATTCCTGAAAATCTGATGGAGAGTGAACTGTTTGGCTATGAAAAAGGAGCATTCACCGATGCAAAGAATATGAAAAAAGGAGTTTTCGAGCTGGCGCATGGCGGTACATTATTCCTGGACGAAATATCCAGTATGAAGCTTTCGCTGCAGCCAAAACTATTACGTGTACTTGAATCCCAGAGTTTTCGCCGTATTGGCGGCACATCAGATATTAAGATTGATGTACGAATTCTTGCAGCGACTAACCAGAATTTAAAGCAATGTGTCGATAATGGAGAATTTCGGGAAGATCTATATTATCGGCTAAAGGTCATGGTTATAAATTTGCCCCCATTACGTGAAAGGCTTGAGGATATTATGCCCATGGCAAAAATGTTTATCGAACAAAATAACAAAGAATTTTCTAAAAATATTACTGGATTTTCTGAAGAAGCTGAAAAATTGCTGCTTAATTACGAATGGCCAGGCAATGTTCGTGAGTTGAAAAATGTGATGGAAAGAGCTGTAATTCTTTGTCAAAATGAAATTGTTGATGCAGACCACCTACCAATTGAATTAAGAACATCCCCGCCAAAACAGAGCAAAACGATTGTTCCGCCGCCTTCTTCTGATGAAGATTTATCTCTCCAGGATATTGAGCAAAAGCATATTATCGAAACCTTGCAAAAATTTGATGGTAATAAATCAAAAGCTGCAAGAGTACTTAATATCTCCCGATCCACCCTCCGTGAGAAGCTAAAGCAGTATGGAATTGCTTAGTCGATACGATTGATAGGTTTGTACTAAAATTTATAAGTGTTGTTAAATTTTAATTAGCTCGCAGGGCGTAGCGCGCTCATGCTAAAATTTACCAGAAAATTCGCCCTACGCTCAACGCCCTACTAAAATGAATTTGACCACAAAAGCCATGCTTTTTAAATTGTTCCAAATTGCTATATTCAGAAGGCGAGCCGGGATTGCAAAATTGTGATTGAAAGGGGGATTTGTTCTTGCCTTGTTTGGCTGGTTGAATTCCAACGATTGATATATTGGTATCGAATACCACTTTTACCCGCTAATCGACTGAAATTTAATCGAATCTGGATAGAAATTGATCAAAATTCACTCAATAATGTAAAATCCTGAAAAAACAATTCCAGTCCTCGTTCGTCGTTCCACATTTTTAATGATATTATTTTAATCCATAATTTATTTAAAATAAAAAAAATATCTCACCTCCAATGTTCAATGATAAAGTGACATTTGTATAATGATACTTAACCATCCACTGGCATAGTATTTGCGTGATTATAATGTCAATTAAATTTAATCTTATAAGGTTCAATTAGATAAGAAGGGAATATCTATGGCTTCTGCCTCCAAAAAAATATTAATCGTGGATGATGAAGAAGATCTGACATGGAGTATTTCAAGAAGTCTAAGGAAAGAGAATGGACAACATGAAATAATTTGCGTTAATTCCGGTGACGAAGCATTGAATTTTTTAAATCAAATTTCTTTTGATTTGCTCATTTCAGATATTCGAATGCCGGGTCAGGATGGATTTATGCTATTGAACTACGTAAAAAAACATCAACCAGACATGAAAGTCATTATTATGAGCGCCTGGTATGGAGCAGAAATAAAAGCAATGGTTGAAAAGACATCGAGCATATATTATATTGAAAAACCATTTGACATCGGTAATTTAAAAAAGACTATTTACCAGGCTCTCAATAATACATCTAATAAATATAAAGATCGCTTAATAGATCTCAATCTCAAAGATATCATCAAGCATAATTGCCGGAACAAGTTTAATGGATGTTTGAATGTTTCAAATGGCAAAGAAAATGGGGTTATCCATTTTAGATCTGGTGAGGTGATTCATGTCCAGGTCGGTGAAGTGGAAGGTGAAGGTGCGTTTCTGGATGTTCTGAACTGGAATAATTTTGAATATGATACGGTTCTTACTAACAAGCCAATAAAAAAGACCATCAGTTATGATTGGAAGATGTTAATTGAAAACCAATGTCATTAAGATAAGGAATTATTTACCGATTCCGTCGCTCCGAGCGATGGAATCAGTAGCTTAACTTAATGACATTGAATTGAAAACTGTAATTCACAAACATGAGCATGTATAATT
>CBFDBN010000023.1:0-19659 GCA_965603055.1 uncultured bacterium
ATGTCCCCACTGAATATGGCATCCATAAATTGAGGCTGTCTGGAGCCGCTATTAGGGCATCAGACATTTGGCGCATCATCGTTTCATTGTAGATAAGCCCGAGGGGATAATCGCCATTCAAAAAATTGGAACGGTTATAATCTTTTAAGAAGGGCAGTATATTTAATAATTGATATTCATCTACATTGGCTTTGATGCCCCATTCCGGGTAGATTTCATCGACATATAAAAAGACTGGATTTTGCTGGCCGGACCCATACTGTAATCCACTATAGCCATGTTGTCTTTGATCGTTACTACGGTCAATCTGACGGAACTTGCCTCCAGTTTTAAAATATCCATTAACTTGACTACCAAATCGAAACGGTATTTCTAGATTCAGTTTGGCAGATATTGTATTTTCATCAATCTCTTTGCCATATCTATACAAATAGGACAGATTTGTTTTAATTGTGTCAACATTGAAATGATCTGCTATTTCCCCTGGCGGGCAAAATTCCGGATATGTTGATTTCAACGCACTATACTCCTGAATAAATTCGTAGACACGGCGATCGGGAGTATCGGTGGTAGTACCTGATTTGCTTAAAATGACATCATATCGCATAAATTTAAAATCTTGATTTAAGCTCAAAGCGCCAGTAAATACATTTGTAGTGCTTTTTTCCTGTTCTAATCGGTAATAATGACGATTGGTGCTATAGCCATTTTCCGGAGTATTAACCTGATTTACATGAGTCAATCCTTCCGACTTAAGCTGATTAAAAAAACCATTAGCAGTAACTTTTCCCCACGGAATATTCAAATCAGCTAAAAGGCTTGCCCCTGTTCGTTTTCGATTTACTTGCTCCTCTCTTAACATTAATTCTCCTGTTGCAATACTCTTATTGTAATTCCTCCAGTTATTTTGATATTTGTCAGCACTACGATCATAATTATCAATGTTTGCATTTAAGTTAATACCCAGGCGTTTGTCAAAGAACCGGTTGCTTATACTGCCAGTAAAATTATAGTTACTATAATAATCCTGAAGCTTATTATATCCACCTTGTGCCGCTACATTATATTGTAAACTTTCGGAGGCTTGTTTTAGTCTTAGGTCAATAGTACCACCAAAAACATCGGCATCCATATCCGGCGTTATTGATTTTTTCACTACAATTCCATCCAGCATATTTGATGAAATAAGTGAAAGATTAACGCTTCTATCTTCAGAACCAGTAGCAGGTATTTCCACTCCATTAACGGTAACAAGATTATATTTTGGACTAAGACCACGAATTTCAACCTTATTGGCCTCGCCGCCTGAACGCTGGATGGAGACACCGGGCAAACGACCAATGGACTCGGCCGCGTTTACGTCGGGGAGTTCTTTAATCCGTGCCTCTGATACAATGTTCGCAATCGTATTCGATGAAAGTTGCTGGTTAATGGCTGCTAACTGTCCCGATGCCTGAGCCGTGACGACAACTGTTTCCCCTTGCAGAACCTGTCCATATTCAAGGTTGATATCTTGAACAGTAGTCATATCAAATTCCACAGTTACCGTTAATTCCTGGGCTTCATAACCAATGTAGCTAACTTTTAGGGTATACTCACCCGGTGGCACATTAGTGATGATATAGTATCCTTTTAAATCACTGGCTGCTCCCATGTTCGTTCCTTTTATCAACACATTTGTCCCCGGCAAAGGATCTCCAGTTTTAGCATCAACAACCCTCCCTTTAATAATTCCATTGGCAGCAAATAAGTTACCAGAGAACAGGAGAACTATTAGAATCAAACAAGATACTAATTGCTTCATATTAAATCTCCTTCCTAAATAATATAGATTTAGAATTATTACTTGATTTAAATCCATTCATATTTAATAAAGTAATTTTTTTTCATCTTTTCACTCCGTTTACCGAATCCCTCTCTATTAATTTGGTTGGCACAATCGTAGTGAGCGGTGTTTGATTTTCACCATTAATCATTTGCAACAGCATCCGTACCCCAATAGAACCCATTTCCTCCTTGTAAACCCGAATCGTTGTTAGTTTTGGTGTTGAATATTTAGCCAGATCAATATCATCAAACCCGATGATGCTTATATCGTTGGGAATCTTTAAATGTTGTTCCTGGATTGCGCGATACCCGTATATGGCATTAATATCATTCGTCGTAAATATAGCTGTCGGTCGATTTTCCAACTGAAGTAATTTTTTAACATGTTCATACCCTTTTTCTTTACCACCTGTCATAATTATATTTTTATCAAAAGGTATGTCATTGTATTTTAAGGCTTTTTTATAACCATCGAACCTTAGTTTGAAGCTTAATCGTTCTACATCGTCCGAAATGAAGCCGATCCACCGATGCCCATTTTGAATAAGATATTGTGTTGCGACAAAAGCGCCATGTTCATTATCAATAAGGACCTGACTACAATTGTTTATTGTCATCTTTGGATCGACCAAAACAACATGAATATTTTTTGATAAAATATTTTGGACAAAATAATCTTGAAAGATGCCAACTAAAATAAGACCATCAACCTGTCGTTGACGTACCATTTTAGGCAATATATCTTGTCGAGATTCTGGTATAAGCTGCAAAACAAGGTTGTAATTGTTTATTGCAAGTTCAGCCTCTATTCCCTCAAGGATTCTTGAAAAAAAAGGATTGCCAGATAATGGCTGCATCTCACGACAGAAAATGACACCAATATTTTCACTGGTTTGTGATTTTAAACCCTTACCAAAGGCATTAGGAATAAAATCATGTTGCTTTGCCAGCTCGATGATTCTTTTTTTGGTTTCCGCACTCACATCAGGCTTATCGTTCAATGCCTTAGAAACCGTTGACTGTGAAACATTGGCGAGCTTAGCAATTTCTTTTATGGTGATCATCTTGAAATTTTCCTTTAAATCATGCCTGCAATATCTTTGTTGAAACCAGGAATTTTTAATTTTATGTCATTATATGATTGTTGTTTTACATTAACCAAAAACGATTTAGTAATTATGGTACCGCTCTGGTTTTGAATCTTAATTTGATGTGAATAATTTCCGACATCCGCTGGAGAAAATCTCGCTCCCCAAAACGAAACATCACCTTGCTCGCTATCGAAAAATCCCAATTGAATAATATTTTCTCCTGATGGCGTATTTATCAACATGTCAATTCTGATGTCATTAACATCAAAAGGATTAATATCTTGTGCGTTGATCTGGAGCTGGCAAAATTGGGATGCATACTTTTCAACTTCTAAAGGAATCGTGGAAAAATTAAGTAACTGAGTTTGTGAGATTAAATTAACGGGAATGAATAAACAAATCGAGAGTAATATAAGAATAACGTTTTTCATTTTATCACATTAATTAAAACACAGAAAACGTTTTCGTTATTTTGGTCAATATATTACTTTTATGTTTTAAAGTCAAGGACTTTTTTTAAAAAATTGTAATAAACGTCTAAAATGTCGGTGGTGATCGGTAATTTATGTTGGATAACATGTCAAAAGGTACTTGACAGTACCGCCCGAACATTAGAGTTGGTGGTTGGTTAAAAATGTCATTTAGTTGGTAGATAAACCAGGTCGGATAAGAAATCGTACATCTATATACCCCTTGACATTTATTGAAGAGGTTAGTCTAATTTTAATAATGCATTTGGTCTGATGGCTATTATCACAGCTTGGACTTAGAGGATTCAATGGCTTTGGTTTGCTATCGATGGAGAAACAGCTAACTTGTTTCTCCTTTTTATTCCAAAGTGCTCACTCCCCGTTGTGAACAATTTCTTTGATCAATTTGTAAATCTTTTCCTGTTTATCTCTTTCAACCTGATTGGCATAAGCAGATTTGTTATTTGTAATGGATTGCCATTGGCGCTGATAAAGGTCGAGGCAGATGTGGGCGTATTATAAGACCAGACCACTTCCTTTTCATTCATGCTTTTTAATACTTTCTGGAGCAGGTCTAAATCCAAGCCAATATGAATATCCTTCTTTCTCGATGACTTGATCTTCAGATGCATGTTTTAATTGATTATTATAAAACCACGAATCACACGATGCAGCCATTGCTGAAATTTCTGGCTGAATTCCAGTTTTAGAACAAGCTTCTGATAGACCTTTTACTAATTCATGATCCGGAGATAAGGTGTGACAATCATGCCGATACATGAATTCGAAGGGTGCCATTGCCGCCATTTTCCTTCTCCACAACAAAATGAAAAATGATATCCCCTGATAATTTTATATTTGATTGTTTTATTAAATTCAAAATTAAAAACAGGGTCGCAATCTGTCTCTTTGCATCGCAGGCACCACGTCCGTAGATCAATCCATTATCTTCATAAGGATCAAATGCTCGCTCCTGCAACGCAGATGGGGGAACAACATCAACATGCGTATTAAATACAATGGACTTACCATTTCCGTTACCTTTTAACCTTGCTCTTAAATTGTGCCGGCCAGAATAATCAATTCCTCCAATTGGAAATGAGTAGTCAGAATCGTTTTTCAAATTGTTGTCCAATGGTATCAATTCAATTTTATCGACCAATGTTGTAAAGTACTTATAAATCTATTGGATTGCTTCTTGTTCCTTGCTACTGGTCGAAGGAATCCGAATGGTCTCTTTTAAAAATTCAATCGCATCAGGCAGGTGCATTTTAATCGCGTCTTTTTCCATTATTCCAGCCAGGTCAATACTTTATCCAAAATTTCAATCCCGATATCCGCTTCATTTTCTTTAATAACCAGCGGCGGGGCAATTCGAATGACATTGCCGAATAAACCAACTTTACCCAGCAACATGCCATATTCCCCGCATTTGTGAATAACCTGCTGAGTCAATTCTGCCGATGGCTTTTTTGTTGACTTGTCTTCAACAATCTCCAGTCCCATCACCAATCCTTTGCCACGAACATCTCCCAAATATTTATGTTTCTTTAATAATTCCCGGAGACGATTTTTCAAGTATATTCCAACTTTTAATGCATTGTCAGCTAATTTCTCCTGTTCCATGATATCGAGCACGGCATGGGAAGCTGCACTGGCTAAGGGATTGCCCCCGGTGGTGCTGGACATTTCTCCAGGTTTCATGCAATCAAAAATTTTCGATTCACCAGCCAGGGCAGATGCTGGCATCCCGCTGCCAAATCCTTTGCCGATACAGATCATTTGCGGGCGGACATCTTCCCATTCGATCATGAACATTTTGCCGGTTCTGCCAAATGATGATTGCACCTCATCTACGATAAAAATTAAGCCGCGTTGCTGGCACCAGCTTTCCAATTTTTTTAGCCAACCATCAGGTGGGAAGATAAATCCCGCACCACCCTGGTAAGGCTCTGTAATAACGGCTCCCAAATCACCGGATGATGACGATTCGATGATTTGATCCAGTTGTTTCAGGCAGAAAAATTGGCACTCAGGATACTCTTTATCATAAAAGCAGCGGTAACAGTTGGCATACGGCGCCATGATACCGCCGGGTAAAGCTGGACCGAATTTTCGACGCGTCCCCAGGCTTCCTGCCACACTCATGGGACCATAGGTTCTACCATGAAATCCACCGTAAAATGACAACACTTCATGTTTGCCGGTGTATCGTTTGGCAATCCGCAGCGCAGCTTCAGTTGCTTCAGCGCCAGTGGTTAGCAAAAAAACTTTATCCATCTTTGAAGGAAGTAATCTGACCAATCGTTCTGATAAAGTGACTCTCTCTGGCGTGGGAAAAGAGTAACAGTTCATCAATCGTTCTGCCTGTTTTTGAATGATTTTAACATGGTGTGGATGTGAATGACCGATATTGGTCACCAGTACGCCTGAAGTGAAATCAATATATTTGTTGCCATCGACATCCCATACCCACACGCCCTCGCCATGATCCCACACGACTGGCACCTGGTCTGCCATACAGGGTGGCTCGTAAGCTCGAGAAATTTGAATGAGTTGTTCGGATTTTTTGCCAGGAATTTTTCGTTTTTCAAATACGTCTTTCATTGACTATTCCTTTGGGGGACAATTTTGAGATAAATATTTGTTTTTAATATTTATGTTCATTCCAAAAAAATCATATTTCAGATTTTGGTAAAAGTATCATCTATGTTTTTAATAGATTTATAACGATTAAAAATTACGGCTTTATTAGTTCTCAGTTTTTAGAATAATCTCAATCATTAAAAAATTAATTATAACTCCCAAATCCCGATGCCAATCAATATAAGCCTGACTTCGCACAAAATTGTGTGATACTTCTTCCCTTCCGATTCTTCCTGCTGCCCAGTACTCGAGATCACCGAACCAGGGGACCTGGTCGGGCTGCCCACCTTTTACAATTGTTAGAATTCGTTTTCTCAGTGACATTTTATTCCTTACAAAATGAGGAATGATAGAACATTGGAGTGCTGGAGTAATGGAGCGATGGAAAAGTGGAATAATGGAGTAATGAAAATTATTACCTGAGATATATGTGAACCATGCAATATGCATCTTTCCAATATTCCAAGATTCCAATTATCCAACACTCCAGCAATCCAATACTCCAACAATCCATCAATCTATCACTTCATCTCTTTATCGATCTGACTCCATTCATCAAACACCGCCAGCGCTGTTTCGGGATTCGCTCCGGCACCAAATTCAAATTGGGCAATGATTCCGCCTGATGGATCGAAGAGATGTTTTGCTACTTTTTGGACAGCATCCCTGCCATCCCCAGGATTGTTTGATGGCAAAATATGCTGTCGGTCGATTTCGCCCCAAAATGTAATTTTGCCCTTAGCTTTTTTTTCAAGCTCATCAAAATCCATGCAGAACAACTGAGAATTGATTGCATCCACGCCAATTTCAATCAAATCTTCATAGATTTCCAGAATATGTCCATCAGAGTGCATGAAGGCAAATTTGCCATTGCTATGTGCGAGCTCGCAATAATTTCGATAAAGTGGTTTGAATAATTTTTTCCAAATTCTGGGTGGGATCAGCAGTTGATTTTGAGAACCCCAATCATCCATAAACATAATCGCATCCACTTCAGTTTCAACCCAAAATTCCAACTCTTTCATGTAAAATTCATGGATCAAGCGCAGCAGATCGGCGCCCCCTTCCTCTGGCATCATCACATCGATCATGGCGTTTTCCGTACCGCGAAGGAATTGGTATCGCTCCCAGGGACGGGGGCAGCAGTTGGCAATGACGAATTTATCGGTGTTATCATAAAATTGACTGATTTCTTCCCTGGCTTCATTCTTGTTTTCAGGCAGTTGTTCGTAAGGCGGTTTTACATTTTTCCAATCCGAAATATCTTTTATCATCGGCTCTTTGACTTCCCCGATGACGCCATTCTGGTAATTCACAAAAACGCAGCCCCATTCGTCAATGTAAGTGCCTGTTTTGTAGGGATCACCCTTTGCCTTCGTTGATGCGGAATAAAAATATTGCGTCGTCATAAAGTCCTTTGGAAATTTTTTATTTATTTGTTCAACAGCCCCGGGAAATCGTTCAGCAGCCCATGGCAGCAGCCATAAATCCCGGGGGATTCGTTCGGGGTATTCAAATTTTAAGCATCGCGTGACCAGTTCTCTTGATGTTTGTGGCATTATCTCTCCTGAAAAAGTGAAATGTGAAACGGCAGACGTGAGACGATTATTAAATTATATTTCACGTTTTCCAATTTAATCTATCTTATTTTTAAGTTCAACAAACCAAAAATTTCATACAATAAAATAATAGTACAAAACCAGGAATTTCAAAATATAGCAGAATGATTGATAGCAAAATAATTTTCAAGGCAATTCCAAATTTATGGGATTGCACCCAAATCTAATTTATGTATCCTTTAATGAAATAAAGTATTTAAAGGAATCTGTTGCTTTTCAATATTGGGACCTTTGAAATAAACTTCCAATCCCAATCCACCATTCTTCTGAAAAAATTCAACAACGATTTTATGAAACCCTGCTTTCAATGCAATCTTGCCGTATTCTTCACGCATTCCATGAAGTTCATCATTGGTGACAATTGTTAGACTATTGATACTCAATTTTGATCCATCATCGGAGTTGGTATAAAAGGTGTAAACACCATCAGATGGAACTTTGATGAATCCTTCGAACTTCAAGCCAAAATCCTGTTGTTTTGGTGAAGCTTGCAGATCAAATTTATTTACAGTTTTTGAAAGCACAGGTGTCAATTTAGAAAAGTCAGGCAGTGAATCCCAGGCGCCTTCATAATAATGAGCGATTATTCCTGGCTTCAAATTGTCAACTGGTATGGACTCGGTTAGCTCAACTTTTTTGCAGGTTAAATTGGAAACCAGGCTTTCAGTTCCGTTTTCCCAGAAGGTTCGAGCTTTAATCGTCGCTGTATTTTTAGCTATAATTGGCTCACCATAAATCATAGAATTTTTATTCGGCTCACTGTCATCAAGGGTATATCGAATTTCACCTTCTTTAAAACTTTTCAATTCAATCTTCGCCTGATCCAGAAAAATCTCATCATCCGAAATGATATTCGGCGACAGATATCCTTGATTGATTATGCGAACTGTTTCAGGATTCATTTTAATGACAGCCCGATCATAAGTCATCAATCCATTGACTTCGATTTCCACATCAGTAGTTTGTGTGTAAATTGCAGCACACAATCCCTGTGGAATTAACGGCAGCAGTTTTCGAGTTAATTCCTGGTAAGCAAGTGCAAATTCTTCAGCATTTTTATAGCCTCGATAGCCCCAGTTTTTATCCTGACGCCAGCAATGCTCCAGTAGCGGGAGTCCCAATCCGCCATACTCGCCCAAAACTGCTGCCCGATTCGGTTCATTTGCTGGTTTGGCTGGTCCTGGATAACGGTGAATATCATTCACATCGCCAACGCCACGATCTGCCCATCCGCTGGTATTGTTCACCAATCGGCTTGGATCATAACTTTTAATCCATCGGGTGATTTGTTCTGTTTCAAATTGCCCCCAACCTTCGTTGAATGGCACCCACATCACGATGCCGGGATGATTGAACCGTCCATCGATCATGGCTTTTAATTCGGTTTTAAATTGAAATGCCGATTCTTTGGTGCGTTGAAGATCAGGATCATTGCCACCGATGTATTTGTCACCTGATGGCATATCCTGCCAGACTAACAGCCCCAATTTATCGCACCAGTAGTACCAGCGATCAGGCTCAATTTTGACGTGTTTTCGAGCCACATTAAAACGAAGCTGTTTGGTGACTTCGATATCATAGCGCAAAGCTTCATCAGTTGGGGCAGTATACAATCCATCGGGCCACCAGCCCTGGTCTAAAAATCCGTGCATAAAAATTTCTTTATTATTCAAGAAAATTCGGGTAATCCCTTGTTCATCTTTGCCCAATGAAATTTTTCGCATTCCAAAATAGCTGGTGATTCGATCTATATCTTCTCCAGCGTCATTGAGTAACAACACTTCAAGATCGTAGAGAAATGGTGAATCGGGCGACCATAATTTTGGATTTTCAATCTTTGCCACAATTTCATCATAAGGCAAGCCCTGTGCCTCTGAAATAGTTTTTTTCCCATCTTTTATTTTTAAATGAATCTTATAATTTGGGCGGGTACTGGAAGTTAATGCCTGAAACTTCACCTGGTTTTCATCGATCGCTGGAATAATCTTCAAGGATTGAATATGGATTTCAGAAACCGGTTCCAGCCAGACAGTCTGCCAGATGCCTGTCACCGAAGTGTACCAGATGCCGCCGGGTTCTTTGACCTGTTTGCCCCGGGGTTGATAGCCGCTGTTAATCGGATCCCAGGCTGACAGGACTATTTCCTGCTTCCCCGTTTGATTCAAAAAATCAGTGATATCGAAACTAAATGCGTCATAACCGCCTCGATGGCTCCCAACTTCCCTGCCATTGATCCAGACCGTTGTTTCCCAATCCACTGCCCCAAAATTAAGCATGACTCGTTGATTTGCCCACTTTTTGGGCATCTCAAATCTGCAGCGATACCATAGTTTATTTTCTTCTCCTACAGGCTTTTTCACACCTGACAGCGCAGATTCTATGGCGAACGGTACAAGTATTTTGCCATCAAAGGAATCGGGCTGACTTTCTGCTTTGGGACGGATCGCATATTCCCACAGTCCATTTAAATTTTTCCATTCTTTTCGAGCCAATTGTGGGCGTGGGTATTCGGGAAGGACTTTATTGGGATTAATCATTTTTGCCCAACGGGTCACGATGTCACCCGGGACAGGAAACCAATCTGTTGATCGAGAACAGTTTAAAGATAAAATCATGAAAATTGCTCCAAATATTAAGCATAGCTTTTGCATTTCGATCTCCCAATGGTTTATGACAATTTACGTACCCTTTCAAAAGTTGTTAACCTTTGAAAGGGTAATGAAAAAGCTGGAGTGCGGTGCCTTTATGCACCGCTTCATGCAGTCCATAAAGGGACTGCACTCCTGTCCTACAGCTTTTTCAACCGCATTAGTGCTTCGACATAATAGTAGTCAGCGTAGGTAACATTTACATCGACATCAGTTCCTGCGGGCACGCTGCCGTTGCTATGAAGCAAAATACATTGAAATTTTCCCGTTTTTGCGAGGTAATGATCAGTTGAAAGCGCTTCGAGCAAATCCAGTGCTGTTTGATAATACCGATCTTTTTGATTTGAATCGGAAGTGTATGTGCTAAGTTCCAACAACGCAGAAGCAGCAATTGCTGCGGCAGACGATTCTTTTGGCTCGTTGGGAATTTTTGGCGCATCAAAATCCCAGTACGGCACCATGTCATGGGGCAGCCTTTCGATGAAGCGATTGAATGTTTTTTGGGCGATTTCGAGATAGCGTACGTCGCCGGTTTCTCGATACATCATGGTAAAACCGTAGCCACCCCATGCCTGTCCTCGTGCCCAGGATGATTCGTCGGAATAACCCTGCCTGGTTTTCTTTTCTTTTACTTCGCCAGTTTGTGCATCGTAATTCAGTACATGATGGGAACTGCCATCTGCCCGAAAATGATTTTTCAAAGTGACATCAGCATGACGAATAGCAATGTCCCGATACTTCGAATCACCGCTGACTTTTGATGCCCAGAGAAGGTATTCGAGATTCATCATGTTGTCGATAATTGTGAGGTGATTACCTGGTTCTGAGTTCCAGGATTTAATGGTTCCGACATTGGGATTGAATCGGGTGATCAGGCTCTCTGCCCCCTGCAATAAAATTTCTTTGTATTTTTCATCCTTTGTCAATCGATAGCCATTGCCAAAACTATTATAAAGCATAAATCCCAGGTCGTGGGTACCAGTATTAAATTTCTCTTTTTCCAACGCCGCATTCCAGCGACATGCCTGTTTTTCCCAAAATGGATCATTGGTGTATTCATAAAAATACCAGAGTGTACCAGCAAAAAATCCACTCACCCAATCACTGGTTCCCTTCTGTATCCAGGTGCCATCAGCATTACCGTGTATTGGCGCTCTTGTGGTATCTGTCAAAGTTTGAACAGCCTCAGCATATTGTGACATGGCAAAATTCATTAGCCTATCCACATCTGAAGGAAGCTGAAATTTAGGTGTTTGTTTTTGATTACAAGCCAATAGGCTTATGACCAAAAACATTAAGATAAATTTATGATTTTTTAACATTAGAGTCACCTCATAATGGGATCAGAATTTTCATATTACAAAAGGAACCGATTCCGTCATTCTGAGTGATGGAATCAGTTCATTATCAGTCTAAAACACAAAAGTCCCGAAGGGAAGTCATGAAAACTCATCAATTCAATTTGATGAATTTTCACAACTTCCAACGGGACTTAAAAGAGCTTTCTGTCCATTTCTAATCAACAATTTGATGTACTAAACCCACTCAATTCCAAAGGAAATATCTATTCTTCGAATTCTCTCACATAAACACACCTCACCACATACAACTAACCACTCATCATTAACAACTCACCAATTACATCTCCATCCGTCGACGCAAAAAAGTTGGTAGCTCGTAATTTTCGGGTTTCGAGTCCACAGTATCTTCCTGTAACTCAAGCTCCATATTTCGCCCATTGCCGTTGTCGCTATCATTCTCCTCAGCCTGGCGTTGATAGGTTGGGATGTCCAGGTAGTCAATTGACGCATGGACAAAATCCATCTTTCGTCTTGCCAGCATTTGTTTTGTTTGGCGACCGTTATGATTAAATCCAGTTGCGATGACCGTGACCCGGATCTGGTCTTTGAACTGTTCATCAATCACAGCGCCAAAAATGATGTTTGCATCTTCACCAACAGCTTGCTGGACGATATTGGCTGCCGAGTCGACTTCAGAAAGTGTCAAATCATCGCCGCCAGTCACGTTCACCAGTAAGCCAAGCGCACCAGCAACAGATACGTCTTCCAGCAAAGGACTTTTAATGGCATTCTGTGCCGCTTCGATAGCACGATCCTCACCTGAAGCAACCGCGGAACCCATCAAGGCATCGCCCATTTCGGACATGACCGTCTTTACATCAGCAAAATCGAGGTTGATCAATCCCGGGATTGAAATCAAATCGGAAATCCCCTTGGTAGCGTTGTAAAGTACATCATCTGCCATCTGAAATGCTTTGTTCAAACGAGTATCTTTCGATACAATCGATAACAACCGCTGATTCGGAATAACGATCAACGTATCGACTCGCTCCTTCAGTTGGGCCAGACCGTCCTCGGCCCGCTTCATACGTTTGGGACCTTCGAACGTGAATGGTTTGGTGACGATTGCAACTGTTAAAGCGCCCATGTCCTTGGCGATTTCAGCCACGATTGGCGCTGCGCCAGTTCCGGTGCCGCCGCCCATTCCAGCAGTGACAAAAACCATGTCGGTATCCTTCAAGGCATTGAACACGGTATCCTTATCTTCTTCGATGGCACGTCTGCCAATCTCTGGATTGGCGCCAGCTCCCAATCCTTTGGTCAGATTTTTACCGATCTGCAGACGGATGGGCGCTTTGCAGGTATTTAACGCCTGAAGATCGGTATTCACGGTGATAAATTCGACACCGTTTAAGCCAGCAGAAATCATGCGATTTACGGCATTACCACCAGCGCCGCCAACACCAATAACTTTCATATTGGCAGTCGGACCGACTGTTTCATCAAAATCAAATGTCAAACTCATGTTAAGCCCTCCTTATTGGATGGGGATTTTTTTCTATTCTATTGTATTTACTTTCTTTTATTTTCAACTTGTTTTGATCTCAGAACAAAGATTAACGATTTAAGATTTTAGAAGTATTTTTGATTTTATAACTTATGTTCATTAATAAAGCACTCCTTCGCAAATCAAAAATCGTTAATCTTTATTCGTAAATCTTTTTTTCATAACAATAAAAACATGGAACGAATTATTACCTATTATTTATTTCCAAAGTATGATGCGTAGAGCGTAGGGTGTGGAGCGTTGAGCGACCGTGCTTCGCCCCACGCCTTACGCCCTACGTTTTACATTTTCGATTAATAGCACACTGCACATCATATTAAGTCGAGGCTTTTGAATAATCAATTAAACCAGTTCTTCATCCTTTCCCAAATTTTTTCAAACAGACCGACTTCGCCTTCACTAAGGAGTCCTTCCAGCTCATAACGATTAGCGATGGCGTATAAAATTAATCCAACGCCAGTCGCATGAATGGGACTTTTTGCCAAATCGATCAGCCCACTAAATCCCTTGGGAATTCCCAGTTTCACCGGCATGTCAAAAATTTCTTCAGCCAATTCTGCTGTGCCTTTGACAAGCGCACCGCCGCCAGTAATCACCACTCCAGCAGTCATTAGATTGACAAACTCAGATTTCCGAATTGCACCTGCCGCCAGCCGAAATATCTCTTCCATTCGGGGATGGATGATATCAGCTAATAATTCCTGGGCAACTTTGCGCGGTGGACGTCCGCCAACGCCTGGTATTTCAATGGTTTTATCTTCGTCTTCAATAATAGAAGGCAGGGCAAAACCATGTTTAATTTTAATCGACTCCGCCTGATCTATGGGCGTGCGCAGACAAAGGGCAATATCATTGGTCACATTACCACCGCCGAGTGCAACGACCGCCGTGTGCCGAATACATCCTTCAAAAAACATGGCAATATCGGTTGTCCCGCCGCCCATATCCATGACCACAACTCCCAGCTCTTTTTCATCCTCATTAAGAACTGAATAGCTGGAAGCTAACGGTTCTAATACCAGGTCTTTGACATCCAGACCGGCCCGTTCTACGCTGCGACAGATATTTTGAGCCGAAGTGATCGCCCCGGTCACGATATGGACTTCGGTTTCTAATCGAACGCCAGACATTCCCAGTGGATCTTTTATACCTCGCTGGTCATCGACGATGAACTCCTGCGGAATAATATGGATAATTTCTCGATCGATCGGCATCACCACTGCTTTCGCCGCATCAATCGCACGACGAACATCATCCTCTGTAATTTCATTTTCTATGCCTGCAACTGCAACAACTCCACGTCCGTTATAGCTTCGTATATGATCGCCGGCAATCCCAACATAAACCTGGTCAACTTTAACGCCTGCCATCTGTTCAGCGTGCTCGATTGCATTTTCAATGGAACGAACGGTTTTTTCCAGGTTGACAACAACTCCCTTTCGGAGTCCATCGGACGGTGATGTTCCAACACCGATCACTTTGGGCTGACTATCGTCTTCAACTTCAGCAATAATCACCCCGATCTTTGTCGTTCCAATGTCAAGACCTGTTATCAGCTCGGGACCTGGCATCTGGTTTCTCCTTCTTTGTTAACTCAAAAGATTTATTGAACTTCCTAATAATGATAATTTTTTTAATATGATTTATTTACTTAATCTTTTCCATGTAATCTCAGTTCGACTCTAACGCAGAGTTTATTCAATATTTTCCTTATTTTAATTTTACAGAAGTCTAAATTATCTCTGTGTCCTCTGCGTTTAGAAAAATCTTTTCATCATGTTTAGTAGCTCCCTTCAAGTAGAGATTTGACATATTTGATATAAGCTACAGAAAATTTACATTGCATTTTTTTCTAAATTCGATTTTTCACAACAACCTGGTTTTCAAATCTTACATCAATAACTTTTGCTTCTTCCAATTTATTTTTATCATTCAAATGATGGAAAATCGTGGAAAGATATTGTAATTTTTTTGCATAATCTTCCAGTCCAAATAAAACTGGAATATTGTTCTTTTTCAAATAAAAAATAAAACCGTGATTTCGACTGTAATGTAAATCAGAAAGCTCGTGATAAAGCACCAGATCACGGGATTTGATTTCATTCAACATATCTACTGCCTGCTGTACGAGTTCTGGATTATTGAATTCTCGTATTCCAGATGAATCCGTTTGAAAATAAAATCCGGTAATCGCTGGAAGATCGTACACCGATTCTGTTGAAAACTGGGATAAGACTTTCCCGGTGACATCGACTGCTGAAATTTCAGAACCTGAGATAACAGCAATCAGATCTCGTTCTTTCACTTTGATTTTTAACGCCGATGGCAAAAATCGAGTCACCGATGCCTTTTCAATCATCGGATGGTTTAAAATTCGCTGTTCGATTTCCCCGGTATTCACTTCAAAAACATCCTTTGAAAAATCAATCCCGGCAATCTCGAAAATATCTTCTTTTGAAACGAATCGATTACCCTGAATTTTTGCCCCTTTGAGCTCAAACGCTTCATTTTTCCAGAACCAGACCAGTGTCAACATGAGCATCATGGCGATGAAAATGATACTGAATGATATTTTAAATATTCTGAGCATCGCTATCTCCTTTTTCGAGTCCTGGAATTTCGTTTTTTAGTTAATCTCGAATTGGAGTTGGTCACATAATTTTTTCGAGAATTACGTGATGGTGCCGCTTTTAGATTTCGGATTTGGGCTGATATATTCAATAGAATCCCCATCGCCGCCAAATGTACAACAAGAGAACTTCCGCCGTAACTAATGAATGGCATGGTGATTCCGGTAATTGGCAAAAGATTCAATGCAATGCCGGCATTGAAAAAAGCATAGACAACAATCGAAGCGGTAATTCCCACGGCTAACAATTGTCCTTGTTTATCGATGGCATGAAGCGCAATCCACAGACCACGCCATATAAATATTACAATTAGAACCAAAAGTACGGTACAACCGATCAATCCAACCTCTTCCCCGATAATTGAAAAAATAAAATCCGTAAACGGCTGGGGAAGAAAGTGCAGCTTCTGTCGACTATTGCCCAATCCAACGCCCCAGAGACCGCCATTGCCAAACGAAATCAAAGATTGGGTCACCTGCCATGGCGGATCAATCGTTCCTCGAACCGAATCCACAAATTTGAATAATCTTGCCTTTTGATACGGAAAAACTGTTAATAAAAAAGCAACAATTGTTACTGTCGTAAAAGATAATCCGGCCAGATGATACAAACTGGCACCAGCCACAAAGATCACGATAAAGCAAATAAGAAAAATTATCACACCGGTGCCTAAATCAGGCTCCAATAAAATTGGCACAACAATCAGCGCAACAATGACCAGGGTCGGCATTAAACCATCATTGAAATTTTTTAACCGATCCCCCTTTTTCACTAAAAACGTTGAAAGAAATAACACCAGCGCATACTTGGCGAATTCCGACGGCTGAAAAACAAATCCAAACAATGAAATCGAGCGACGGCTTCCTTTATAAAGATTCCCACCAATTAACACATAAACCAGCACAAAAAAAGTAATCAACAAAATTATCGGTGCAAATTTTTGAAGGACATGATAATCCGTGTGCATAAAAATCAACAGCAAAACAATCCCTAATGCCAATCGTAATAACTGCTTGCCGAGAAAATAATGGCTGTTTCCATGATCTTCCCTGGCTTTGAAATAACTGGCGCTATAAACCGCAGCCGTTCCAATCACAGCCAGCAGCAGCACGACCATCAACAGTAGAACATCAAATTTTAGTCCGTCCTTCAAATTTTTGCCTTTACTTGTGTGTGAATGGTGAGTGGTTAGTTGTGACTGGTGAGTAGTCAGTTGTGATTCGTGAGTGGTCAGTCATTACTAATCGATTAAGGCTGTTTCACTATTCATCATTCACTTTTCACTTTTCACCAATCACCATTCACCACTCACCAATAACCAATAACCACTAACCAAAAACCACTTACCTAACTTTAAACGTACTAAGCGTCAACAACACTAACAAAATCCCAATAATCCAGAACCGAGTAACTACCTTTGATTCATGCCAGCCTTGTAATTCAAAATGATGATGCAAAGGCGCCATTTTGAAAATTCGTTTGCCACCAGTTCGTTTAAAATAAGTCACTTGAAGAATAACTGATAACGTTTCGGCAACGAATACACCGCAGATGATCGGCAGCTGCAATTCTTTTTTAAGCAATATTGCCAGCGTACCCAGGGCGCTACCGAGTGCAAGTGCCCCGGTATCTCCCATAAAAACCTGGGCGGGATGACTGTTGTACCAGAGAAAACCCAAACATGACCCGATTAACGCTGCACAAAAAACTGTTAATTCCCCGGCTCCGGGTAAATAGCGAATATTGAGATAATCGCTGAAATCCACACGACCCGAAATGTAGCTAATTCCAGCCCACGCCACCACAGAAATACCAACCAGACCAATCGCCAATCCATCAAGACCATCGCTCAGGTTGACGGAATTTGAAGTTGCCGAAATAATAAAAATCACCAATGGAATATAAAGAATCCCAAAATTAATTTCAAAATCTTTAAAAAAGGGTACTGTCGAAAGCGCCCTGAACTCGTGCAAAGCTGGATGAAAATATAACACACAGCCAACGATCAATCCCAGGGCAATTTGACCCGCCAATTTATATCGTCCAATCAATCCCTTTGGCTTCTTTTTAACGACTTTCAAATAGTCATCGAGGAAGCCGACCAATCCCATCCAGACCGTTGCCAGCACAATCAGCCAGACATAAATATTATCCAATCGAGCGAAAAAAAGCGTTGGTACGAGCACCGCAATGAGGATGATAAACCCGCCCATCGTTGGCGTCCCGGCTTTCTTTTGATGTGTTTCAGGCCCATCCTCTCTAATCTCTTCGCCAACCTGCTTCCGTTCCAGGTAACGAATAATTCTGGGACCTACAAAAAAGCTAATTATCAACGCCAAAATAGCAGCCGAAGCCGAGCGAAAAGTGATGTATCCGAATAGATTCAAGCCAGAAATAGAGTCTCTTAAGGGATAAAGTAAATGATAAAACATAATCCTTTCCTTTATAATGGAATCTAACCTTCGATTACTCCCATCGTTACTTCTTCCATTGCCATTCCTCTCGAACCTTTAATTAGAAGAAGATCGTCCTCATCAATAATGCTTTTTAAATATTTGATCAATTCTTTTTTATCATCAAAATGTACTGCCGCTTTCAATCCCAGTTTTTCTGCCTGTTGTGTCGTTAAATTGGAAAGTGGCCCAAAAGTCAAAAGATGATCGATATTGCCCAGTGAAACGACATATTCGCCAATCCCCTGGTGCTCTGATTCGCCCCAATCGCCTAACTCTAACATATCAGCCAGCACGGCAATTCTTTTCCCTCTCGTCTCCATCTGCGACAGGGTGAGCAGCGCTTTCCGTGCCGATTCGGGATTTGAATTATAGCAATCATTAATGATCACCAGACCCTTTTTTCGAATCACTTCCATTCGCTTTGATGTGGGCAGAAATTTTTCAAGCGCCACCTTGATCTGGTTCAAATTCAAATCAAATTCTAATCCCACCGTCACTGCTGCCAGTGCATTGTAAATATTATGCATCCCCACCATCCCCAAATTGATTTCAATTTGATTCACACTGAAACTTGACCTTCCCTCCGCATCAAGTCCCAGGAATTTCCCCTGCACCTGTGCTTTATTTTCAAAACCGTAGGTAACAACTTTTGTCACCGAAGGTAAATTTTTACTTAGTAATTTATCATCAACATTCACAAAAGCGATCTGCCCATTCTTCTCCAAATACTGCCATAGCTCGCTTTTAGCTTGATAAACTCCTTCTAACGAGCCAAAAAATTCAAGATGGGCAGGCCCAATATTCGTTATCAAACCACAAGTTGGATTGGCGATTTCAGCCAATCGAGCAATCTCGCCGCGATGATTAGTACCCATTTCAATAATCGCTATCTCATGCTCATCTGTCATCTCTAATAACGAAAGCGGAACTCCGACATGATTGTTCAAATTCCCTTTATTTTTCAACACATTATATTTCTGGCTTAAAACTGCTGCAATCATCTCTTTTGTTGTGGTCTTGCCATTGCTTCCTGTTAACGCCAGCACGGGTATCTCAAATTTTAATCGGAAATAGCGACTGATCTCCTGCAATGCAACCAGTGTATCATTGACTAAAAAATAATTACCAATTAGTTCTTCATTTTTCTGAGTTTCATACCAGGATTTCGATACAATAAAATTCTGAACATCTTTTGTAATCACATCTGGAATGAATTGATGTCCATCAAACTTTTCCCCTTTGATAGCGATGAAGATTTCACCTGGTTGAATTGCCCTTGAATCAATGCAGAAACCAGAAATCGCCTGTTGCAATATTTCTGGCTTGCCTTTAAATTCAAATTGGCAATTTTTAATATTTAATAATTCTTTGAACAGCAAGTTCATCGCTAATCACCAACTCCTA
>CBFDBN010000024.1:0-19485 GCA_965603055.1 uncultured bacterium
CGATACCGATGACAATCGCAACGAGAATAAAATAAATTAAATCAGGTCGCATGGCTCAGTTCATCAAAAGAATTAACTCTAAAAATTTCCGCTCAAATTATCCCCCTTATTATGACCACATTACATTGTAATTACTTGCAAAATGCCTGGTTAGCAGAATTTTAAATCACAAATTTGTATTTCAAAAAAAACGTAACATAAGCCACTGGCTTGTAAAATTTGCAAGCAAGATGTCCGCCTACGGCATTACAGTCAATAACATCTCCGATCAATTACTAACCAACTTTTCATAGACTCCACTAATCCATTGATAATGTTCCTCGGGCGCAAAATTCCTCTCTGCCTTTTCCCTGGCATTTTCACCCATTTCAACGATTTTGTCTCGATTATCCAACAGCGTATTAATACAATCTGCTAATTGGGTATCGCTGCCTGGTGTGAAATGCAAGCCATCTTTATTGGGCTGAATAAATTCTGTAATGCCGCCAATTGTCGCCCCGATGACTGGTTTGCCCATGGAAAACGCTTCATAAATCACTAACGGCGAATTTTCATACCATTCCGAAGGAATCACTGAAAACGAAGCGTGGCTCATCAATTCCTTCACTTCGGATTTGTTTTTGTAGCCGACAAATTCAGCATTTTTTATTTGATTCTCCCTGGCAAATGCTTCCAGTTCTGCCCGTTGGGGACCATCGCCGATCAGAATTAATTTGGATCGTTTCACACGGGTCATTGCCTTCAACAAAGTCAGCACACCTTTTTCTACTGAAAGCCTGCCCAAATATACAAAGTAATCTTCATAAATCGGGCTGAACGGGAATTGATCCAGCCACGTGACCAGGAAATGGTGTTCGACTTTATTTTCCTCAATTCCACCTTTTACCAGCATCTGCTTCATAAACGCAGAAGGCGTATGAAAGAGCCCGACATTTCTGCTGTATGTTTTCAAGAACTTATGGCTATAAGCTTCCATGGCAATCAAAGCGCTGGCTGCCAGGGAATTTTTATGACACCGGGTCAATATTGATTGGTAAAATTTTCCACCGATACATCTCTCACAAACTTTGTTTTCATGCTCGATGTAAAACCGATAATTGGGACAAACTATTTTATATTGATGCACACTCTGGACCACTGGAATTCCATATTTACGCAACGAATGCAAAATCGATGGCGAAATCTGGTGATCGATCATGTGCAGGTGCGCCACATCGGGTTTGGCTGCTTCGATCAAGGCTTCGATCTGTTTTCGAGCGTGAAACGAGTAAATCAGTCTGCCGGCTTCTTTTAATTTTTTCCAGCCAAACGGTGCTTCGTAATCCACATGGTCAACAAAATATTGGCTGTATTCGGAATGAAAATTATTTTCATCATTCATGGCAAAAGGAATAATTTCATGTCCGTTATTTTCGAGCAGTTCTTTCAAATCAAATAGATATCGCTCCGATCCCCCTTTGACAAAATAATATTTGTTGACCATTAAAATTTTCATTCGCTAATCCAAAATTTCATAAATCAATGTCTTCAATCCAGCAATCGAATCATCTTTATAAATCAATTTCAAATTTGACGGTGCCTGGCTTTCATCCAACAGGTAATCAATTGTTGGAAAATCCTCCCGGTTTTTTTCATTTAGCGCCAAAAATTTAGCGCCTCGATTTCTGGCATAAGCCAGGACTCTATCTAATTCATTTTGGGGAATCGAAACGGTTTGTTTGATATTGTAATTACCGGCATAGAAACTAATCGCATGATTCCATGCCATGATGATTGGTGTTTCATTATAATGCGCTTTCAGCCACAATCCAGCCTTTTTCTGCTCGATTGGCTCCACCCATTTTTCAGATAAAAAAGGATTCTTTAGTCCCATTCGCGTTAAAGCCGGGACAATAAAACTTCCAATCAACAGTAATACAAAAAGTGTTTTAAAAATAAAAACTAATCTTTTATTCCATGAAATTTGAAAAGCTAAAAATGTTTGTTGAAACCATTCAAGTAATTTTTCAACTCCCAACCCACCCCAAATTAAAACGATAGGCACAATTTGCAACATGTAACGCTCGGTGATGTGAAACATCGGGATTAAAACAAACCAGAAAAAAACGACATAGCTCAACAAGTACAACTCCCGCCAGGTTCTTTCACGATCCCAGGAGTTTCCGAACAAGCCAAGCACAGTCAGCAATAATATCGGTACGCTTAACACCTGACCGATTCCAGTGGTGACGACCTGGTAGAAATTTCTCAAATATTTTTTCACGACCAGAAAAAGTGTAATTTGAACAGAATTTTGATCATCTGTAGCATCACCTGCCCGGCTATTTTGCTGATAAATTTTTAAAAATTCACCGGTGTGATAAATCTCATCATCGGGCAGATGGGAATTATCTTCATTTAAAAGCAGCCAGGGATTCAACTTTTTTCCCTTATTTTCCATTGCCGTAATCGAACCCTGCATATTGGTCGTTCCCTTTGAGCTTAGCGTCCACTCACCGGTTACGTCATGTAGGTAATATAAATAGGGCGAGCTGATAATCAAAAACGAGATAACCGCACTCACTAATACAAAAATTAAACGATATTCACGTTTCTTGAGAGCTTGATAAATCAAGACACTTATCGCTAATCCGACAAACACAATCAAAAAACCGATTCCCTCTGGACGGGTGAGATAAGCCAGGCTGAATAATCCACCAGTCGTTGCTGCCAATAAAATTGATTTTTTTTGAATCGCCAGGAATCCAAGAATAACCCCGGTGATCGCCATAAAAATATAGAGCGATTCTGTAAGCGCGGAGAAACTGCTTTCAATCAGCATCGGGAAAAAGGCAATTAACAAAGAACAAAACCAGGCGACTTTTTTTGATAAATATTTTTCAACGAACAGGAAAACCGGCACGATTAAAATTGTACCGAAAAGTATCGATACCAATCGTCCTGCCAATTCATAATTTGTAAAGACTCTTCCAAATAAGGCCACAAAGAACGGGTACAACGGCGACCAGTAAGTATGCAAAACATGATTCAATCCATGAATCGCTCCACTGGCGCCCAGTTTCAAATAATTCACTTCATCCCAGCCAACTGCATATTCAAACCGAAGAAAAAATACTCGAGTCAATAGTGCAATTGTTAGTAAAATTCCAAGAGAGTACAATTTATTTGAAAATATTTTTTTTACAACTGATGACATGATTTAGCAAAACCAATATTTTTAATCATACTTCACAAAATATAAAACCACCATTGCTAATTGCTGAAAACGATGCTGGAATCTGGATAAGGTACCCGATATCTAATTTCCAATATCCTGTATCGAGTATCCAGTATCAAGCATCCAGAATCCAGCTTTACTTACCATTTCTCTGTCCGTTCATTTTACAAAACAACTGTTCATAACCATCCGCAATCCGATCCCAGGTGTAAGCTTCTTTGATGCGAGCGACTGCTTTTGCTTGATATTGTTTAACGACCGCGGGATTATCGACCAGATATTGCATCTTATCTCTTAAATCCTGCCAATCGCTGGTTTTGAAATAGGGACCTGCTTCCCGGATCACCTCTCGATGTTCGGGCACATCGTTTGCCAGCACACAATTACCAAATCCCATTCCTTCCAGCAATGCCGGGTGGGTGCCGCCGACCTCAGTGGCTTGTACGTACATATAAGCATGAGACTGAAATTCACGATAGCCGTTGCCAAAAACATAGCCGGTAAAAATAATCCTGGGGTCTTTAGTTGATTTTAACTTTTGAATGTACTCGGTGCTGTATGGCGCATCTCCAACCATGACGAGGTTCAAATCGGTTTTGACATGTTCAAAAGCCTTGATCACCAGGTGAGCGTTATTTTCAGGCTCCATTCGACTCACATATAAAATATAGCGATTCGGTTTGATATTAAATTGATCCAGCACTTCGGTTGTCTGTTCTTTTTCCGTTGGTGCACCGTAAGGAATATAGGTCGAAAATTTTTTAAACCGCTTTAAATAATATTCCCTGATAAAAACCGAATCAGTGACCACTTGATTTGACAAAATGGTTGAGAAAAATTCTGAAACTCGATAAAACAGTTTTCCAGCCGTATTCCACTTGTCACGCTGCCATTCCAAACCGTCAACATTGATGGCAACCTTTTTGCCGACAAGTCGGGGAATGAAAGAGAAAGCGGCATTGGCGCTGTTACATATCAAAACCACATCAAACTTTCTTTTTAACGAATGAAAAACGCATAACAATGTGTGAGCCACGGTATCAAAATATTTATGACTGATTGTTGGCAGGCGGACGATTTCCACGCCCTTATAATACTTCTCTTTGTAGTCAATAATATTAGTCCGCCCATAAACTGTTACCTTATGCCCCTTCTGCACCAGTCGAGTGCTTAGATTTTCTGCAAATGTTTCAAATCCACCGTAATTAGCTGGAATCCCTCGGATTCCCATGATTGCTATTTTCATCAATGACTCGTATTTAATTCACTATATCGGAATTTCAAAGTTTATTTTTCAATAAATTTTCCAAATAAATGTTTATAATAATCCTTTCAAAGGTTTGCAACCTTTGAAAGGGTAGATTCACTATACAAAGACGATGCACTCCACTACAAAATTACAAAAATGTAGCATACCCCACCTGTTTCTAATTCCCATCCTATTGTTGTTTCATTTTTTTAATTATTACAATCCCCACCCTTTTGGGAATCAGGAAACAGCAAATTTAATGCCAATCTGTGATTAATATTCATTTAAGTCGTTACAAAATTGTTAATCACCCGGGCAATATAATCAATTTCCTCAAATTTGAGATCCGGATACAGGGGGAGTGTGACCTCTCTTTGGGCGATATCTTCGGTAATCGACAAGCTGTGTTTCTCTTGAAGATATTTTTTGTGATATGTAAATTGATGAGCAGGGGGATAATGGATACTGGTCTGGATACCATTTTGTTTTAAATATTCCATAAATCGATATCGATCCATCTCAGGGTTAAGAAGAATGGGAAAAATATGATAACTCGAAAGTCCTGGGTGATTGATAAATGGAATTTTAATACTGTCTATATCAGCTAATTTCTTTTGATAATATTCAACTAAGGCTTTTCTTCGATTATTTTTCGCTGTTAACTTTTTCAATTGAACTATGCCCAATGTGGCACTGATCTCTGTGGTTCGATAATTATATCCAAGATCGACAACATCATACGAATAAGAATGACCTTTGTAACGGTCGAGAGTTAACGAGGTCATACCGTGAGACCGGATCAACTTAATTCTTTCGGCCAAATCATCTCTGTTGGTGACGAGCATGCCGCCCTCGCCAGTCGCTAAGTTCTTATTTGAAAAGAAGCTAAAACACCCACAATCACCAAACACACCACACGATGTCCCATTTAGTTTAGCGCCTGGCCCATGGGCGTTATCTTCGATCACCAATAGATTATTTTTCCGTGCCAGCGACATGATCTCCTCCATCTGGCACGGGTAACCGCCATAATGAACGACCAAAATTGCTTTGGTTTTTTCTGAAATCTTTTGCTCGATATCCTGTGGAGAAATCGTTAAATTGTCTTCACTGGCAACATCCGCAAAGATCGGTGTAGCGCCAGTGTAAAGAATCGAATTGATCGATGCGACAAAGGTCAATGATGGAACAATGACTTCATCACCGGGACCAATGCCCAGGACAACATTTGCCAGGTGAAGCGCTGTTGTTCCGTTGGTAACTGCAAACGCATGTTTCACATTGATATAATTACAAAATTGTGTTTCAAACTGGTGCGTTATTTCACCCATTGTCAACCAGCCGGATTGGAGCACTTTTGTTACTGCATCAACTTCTTCAATCCCGTAATCGCTATCGAACAAGGGAATCTTCCACTGACTCACCTATTCCTCCTTCGGAATCTCTACATCTAAATCAAACAATTTTACAAAATTTACCTGCCCAAATTCAGATTGCTCACGATCAGTGAAAGTGGCAAATATCTCGTATGGACCTGTGGCTGCACTATCGGGCAGTTCCCAGAATATTTCATCCTTTACGATCTCATTGGGCTGCCAATCCGTTGTCGGGAACACGCCAAATACCGGCTCATGAGTTAAATAATACACCTGCTCGCCCGACTGGAACTTAAATACGACCTGGTAATCTTTGGTCAAACTGTCCTTCGTTGACCAAAAGCTGGTGAAATGGATCGCATAGTTCCATTTGATCGCCTCACTGTTTTCGACAGGACTGTATGCCTTGAGTAATGGAAATTGATTAAATCCCATAAACTCAATTGGAGGCAAGATTTCTTTTTCGGAAAACGTTTCGATCGCCGAACCCACATCGATAGCTAACTCCCTTCTCCCCGTGTCATAATCTGCTCCTTTTTGAAACAAACAGATACCATCCTCATAATGAATGACGCCGTATTGTTTATTTTTTATAACTGAACGAATCGAATCATTATCAGGCCAATAAAATGGTACGTGAAAACTTGATCGGGTGACCAGCCGTACTGAAGGCGCATAGAAGTCATACAAAATATAATCGACTTTTCCGACGTTATCGTTGAAAACATAAACTTCATGTCGCTTCGCTGCCTGCGGTATCAACTTAAATCCAGCGGACAACGACGCATCCCCTGGTATCATTTTAACGACTGAATTAATTACATGATGATGTTCTGTAACCTTCCACCGCCGAACGTCGAGCACATTGGACTTGATGAAGAAAAATACAATCGCCAGAATAAGAATGAGCGTTGATCCAATCGAGAGGACATTTTCTCGGATAACTCTTTCTTTATAACGGTGAATTAATTTTTTTCTAAAGAACTCGTAAACCTTTTGCAAGCCAAAGATGGCTGATATGAACACAAATGGTGCAACGGTTACACTGTAATAATGCTCTACATCATGTGTGTAATAATAGCTGCTGATCAAATTGATGACAAAAATCGGTATGGCAATCAGCAATATTTTCCATTCAAAAAAGCTCAGGAATAAGACTGGCGCAAAGATGTAAATAAAATAATGGATGTTGTATTGCTTTGCCCAGAATTTAAAAAGGTATAGCGGATCGTGAGACAACTGTCCCAAATGGCTCCAATGTGTATCAGCGCCTACCATAATATCAAGATCAGGCAAGCCCAGTAAGCTCCGTATTTTCAATCGTTGGAACCAGATCAAAAACCAGATCACACTAACTGTTGCAACTATCAAGCCATGTTTCTTCTCTTTCATAACAAAAAAGGTGTAGACTCCCATTGTGATTAATAACAGCGCGGAATCCTCCCGACACATCAGCGAGAGAAATGCGAACAGGTAAAACAGTTTGAAGTTTTTTTTGAATAAATAATAAAAAGTGAAGATTAGCAATGGCGCCGCAAATGTCACCCCATGAACATCGGCAAGGTTCGCATTCTGGATGGCAGGATACATGAGATAGGCGAACGAAAACGTTACAGCAGTCGATTTATCATGGGTGACCTTTTTACCAAGCCAATAGAACGGCAAAGCGCCCATCGCCAGGACAATGGTTTGTAATATTAAAATTGTAAAAGCATGTGGGATAATTTTGAAAATTACCGCAATTAGGATAAAAATGAACTCCCAATGCGCCATCCAGAAACGGGTCATGGGATAGCCCATGTTAATGCTGTCCTGCAAAAACCAGCCCTTACTAGTATTCCAGATTACCTGAATCATAGTGCCCAAATCGTAAGCGCTTGTCTGGTAACTCTGGTAACGCAAGATACTTAAATAGCTAAAAACGACGATGTAGACAATGATCATCCCCCAGAGCATAAAGAACTGTACTGAACGGTCAGTTTTTCGAGCCGCCCCTTTGGTTTTTTGTTTCCGCTTCGAGGTGTCTCGTTTTCTTTTAGCTGCCATTTGACCCTTTCTCGTTTCGTAATTCTCGATAAACGTTTAGTGTTTGTTCCGCAACAATTGGAATGGTATAATTCTTTTCAACTTTTTCCCGATTCACCTGTCCAAACTGTTTCGCCAACTGTGGATTATCCAGCAACTCGTTTACCTGATCTGCCATCGAATTGGGATCTCGTACAGGGAAAATTGATCCATTTACACCATGTTCGATATATCCACCACCGCCCTCGATGGTACAAACTACCGGCAATCCACACGCCATGGCTTCCAGCGTTGAAAGCGGGCTGCCTTCAGACAGTGATGGCATCACAAACACCGATGCCTTTTTGTACAAAGCAACCAGCTCTTCATTTGGAATTCCATTGATGACCTTAAAATTGTTAAGCAGGGCTATCTTCTGTTGAAGAAATTTGGGAATTCGAGATGCCACAGCAATAATTTTCCCATTGATTTTCGGTGCTGCTTCAACCAGGGTGTCAAATCCTTTGCCAATCGATCCCCTGCCGACAAAGATCACGGACCGCTCTTTTTTTTGCCAGTCCAACTCCGGCGTAAACTGCGATGGATCAAGCCCGTACTTGATGATCACAACCTTATTCGGATCAACCTGGTAATTTTCGACCAGATACTGTTTGAATTCCTCTTTACAAACAGTAATCCGGTCCGCCCGGGGATAAGCCAACCGTTCCAACTGCCGAATCCAGAAATCGACAATCGGGTTAAAAATTAATTTATATTTAAAGGGCAGAACCTTTTTATAAATGGCATTCTGCCGTGATTGTAAGTAGTGAACCGAAACCACGGTCGGCACTTTTGGCTGGTATCCTGCTAAAGAAGCGGCTGCGGTAAAATGAATGATATTGTACTCTCTCTCGATCTTCGGCAGGTATCGCCTTCCCAGATATGGATAGAAAATCATCTCCCTGATGTTGGGAAAAAGTTTAACCGATTTTGGAATTCTTAATTTTAAACCATTCTCATAAGAAAATATTTCATAGTCTAATTTAATGCTTGAATAGTAAGAAGTCAAGCGATTTGTCCACAAAGATATACCACCAAAGCCATAAGTCTTATAACACTCATCAATCAAAGCTAATTTCATGGACATAACTCAAATCTCTTTCGTCACAAAATTCTTAAAAATCTCAAAGAAGCAACCGGAGTGCATCGCCTTTATGCGATGTCCCGATGTATCGGTACAGTCCATAAAGGGACTGCACACCTGTTCCTCGCGCCAATCATTTCAATTTTCATAAGCCTGGAATTCAAATTTTTCTGCTGGAATATCGGGATCGGAAATTTTATCCAATACTTTTTTTTTCTTTGACTGCATCCGCGCCAGCCAATCAAAACCATACAAAACCACCAAGCTAACCAGGGAAAAAAGGCGACTCAGCAAAACCATGATCAGTGCAATTTCACCCAGGTTATAAAAAACTTTAAATACATAAGCCCCGGAAATTTCTCGAACACCCAATCCGCCAGGCAAAGGAGCCAATAGCACCACAATATTGGTAAACGCCCCAACAAAAATCAAAAAATTCAATGGCAGCTTGAATCCCAGACTCATCAACAGAAGATAATCACAAATAAACCAGGCAAATAGGGCAATAATTGTCAGGATGATACTTCCCAGGATAATATCTTTTCGTTTACGAGTTAGATTAAAAGCAGCAATGATATTATTGAAGATATTTGATGATTTCAGTTTCTGTTTCAGTACCAGAAAAATCAAAGCAAATAAAATCAACACCAGAGGGATCATCCAGGTATGACTCAGATTTATATAATTCGACAGGATATTAAATATAGCTTTATAATAACCGCCAATAATAACGGCAACCAGCAGGAATAATCCGGTGATTGAATAATCTAAAAAAACTTCACCGAATAACGATGGGATCGAGCTGGAGATGGGCACTTTTTCTGTTTTTTTTAAGAAATACGCTTTTGCGGGATAACCTGCCTTCCCTGGAGCGGTCTGGTTTAAAAGAATGGCGCTCACAGCAATGCGAAACACTGATTTTAAAGTAATCCCCTCTTTAATCGGAATCAGCAAAAAATACCATCGCACAATCATCAAAAACTGGCTGATTGTAAATAATACCAGGACACCAGCCAGTCCCCAATAATTTACATTTTCCTTGATGCTTACAACCTTGCTCCAATCGCCTCTACGGAACAGGAAGTAAAAACCAACAATAATTAAAATTATGGAAAAAATATTTATGAGTTTGTGTATTTTGCTATTTTTCATTCTTAAAATTATTGCTATCTTTCCAACCTGAGTAATTCATCACGCTAAGACGCAAAGCCGCAACGTCTTGATAAAATAAGACTTCTTAATTGATTTTAAACCTGGTGACAAAACTCATTTTTTCAAGTTAAAATTATTACTTCAAGTTTCTTTGCGAGCTTTGCGCCTTCTTTGCGGTCTCTGCGTTTAAGTTGCTGTTTACAGCGTTAGGAATAATCCAGGCTAAAATATTCACACAACAAAACTTGATTTCAACATTTCAAATTCTTCTATCGCCTGCTCATAATCTTCCCGCCGACCAATATCTCGCCAGTAACCTTTGAAATGATACCCTACAATTTTCTCACCAGCTTTAATCAAAGTATGGATCAAATCGGGTAGATCAAAATATTTTCCCCGGGGAATATATTTCATTACCTGTTTATTAAAAACATAAATTCCCATGCTTACCTGGTATGTCAACGTTGGCTTTTCAACATAGTCGTAAATTTCATGCTGATTATTGGTGTTGATGATACCGAGATCAATTTTGATCTCTTTATCGTACATGGCAATCGTAGCCATGGCGTTCTGCCGGTGATGGAATCGTACCAGCTCGGTATAATCGATATCAGACAGAACATCGCCATTCATAACCAAAAACGTTTCATCCAATTCCTTTAATAACGCCAGTGGTCCGGCTGTTCCCAACGGAATATCTTCTCTCGAATAAGAGATGTCCAATCCCCATTTATTACCTGTGCCAAAAAATGCCTCGATCAGCTCTGCCAGGTGTCCCACAGCCATGGTAATTTTTTTAAAACCGGCTTTCTTCAATTGACGAATCACGACTTCCAGAATTGGCATGTCGTTGATCGGCATCAAGGGCTTGGGAAATATGGTCGTATATGGTTTGAGTCTCGTTCCTTTTCCGCCTGCTAAAATAATCGCCTGCATCAGTCAATCCCGTTTATTAGATATTATAAATACCAGCTTTATAACGATCGATATTGGTTCTAACAAATTCAATCGTTTCTTTCAAACCATCTTCCAGGGAGTACGTCGGCTTCCAATCCATAAATGCTTCTGCTTTGGAGTTATCGCAAATCAGTTTCATGACCTCGCTTTTCTCCGGCCTGATCCGTATCTCATTGGTACGAATCTTTATCTCTTTTCCGATAAGGGAAATAATTTTTTCTGCTAAATCCCCAATCGTGATCCCCTGTCCATTTCCAATATTAATCGCTTCGCCGATGACTTTTTCGGATTCCGCCATTTTAATAAAGCCGAGCACGGTATCCTTCATATAAGTCAAGTCTCGCACTGGATCGAGCGAGCCCAATTCTACGACATCTGAAGTAAATGCCTGGGAGATAATTGTCGGAATCACCGCCCGTGCCGATTGCCGGGGACCAAAAGTATTGAACGGTCTTAAAGTGGAAACCGGTAAATCGAAAGAGCGATAATAACTTTCGACAATTTTGTCTGCGCCGATTTTGCTGGCTGAATAAGGCGACTGTCCCTGCAACGGATGCTTTTCATCAATCGGCGTATACAATGCCGTGCCATAAGTCTCGCTGGTGGAGGTATGAACCACTCTTTTCACCTCTGCCTGCAAACAGGCTTCCATCACGTTCAAAGTCCCTTTTACATTTGTTTCAACATAAGAAGCCGGAGCTATGTACGAATAAGGAATCGCAATCAATGAAGCCAGGTGAAATACAACCGTACAGCCTTCAACTGCCTTCTGAACCGAATACGGATCCTGAACATCACCTTGAAATATCTCGATTTGATCCAAAAAATTTTTCGATAGATACTCCAGGTATCCCCAGTCATTTCTCGAATTATAGTGAACCAAAACCTTAACTTTAGCGCCAAGCTCGATCAATTTTTCTGTCAAATGGCTTCCAATAAATCCTGCGCCACCAGTGACTAAAACATGTTCATCTTGCCAATTCATTCATTTCTCCTGCTTTTCATTACCATTCAATTCCAACTTCTTCACCCGATACAGTGTATCTTCCAGTAACCGCCGATTGGCAGCGATCACGTCCGAAAGTAATCCAATAACCATCACCTGAAATCCAACAATAAACAACACTGCTGCCAAAATCAATGACTGAATATGTCCCTGCCCGCCATAAGGTGTGAAAAGATAAAAACATAGAAATCTCAAAGACAGGATCAATCCACCGGAGAAGATTGTACCACCGATAAGGAAAAAAGTTTTAATCGGCTCGTACATCGTATAAATTCGGACGATGGTTGCCATCGAGCGTTTGAGGTAGCTGGAAGTACTCTTGAACAGTCGGGATTCTCTCAGCTTGTCGTTGGTACCGACCGGCACATGAGTAATCGCGATATTCTTCTTCCCGGCCTGAATGATGGTTTCAAGCGTATATGAAAACCGGGAAACAATATTAATTTTCAAAGCAGCCTCTCGACTGAACGCCCGAAAACCACTCGTTGTATCAGGAATATCTGTTCCAGAAACCTGGCGTACAACCCAACTACCAAGGTGCTGAAGTTTCTTCTTCATCGGACTGAAATGTCCAATACTGTCCACCTGCCGATCGCCTACCACAATATCTGCTTTGCAATTAACAATCGGCTCGATCAATTTCTCGATATCAGCCCCATCGTATTGATTATCGCCATCCGTATTGACAATAATATCAGCGCCCAATCGCAAACAAGCATCAAGTCCAGTCAAAAATCCTTCAGCCAGTCCTTTGTTATTGGTCAATTTAACAATATGATTGACGCCATTTTCTTTCGCCACCTCAACAGTTCGATCAGTACTTCCATCATCAATAACCAGAATCTCGACTTTTTCAACACCATCAATCTTGTTGGGAATATTTTTAAGTGTTACCGGCAGCGTTTTTTCTTCGTTATAACACGGTATTTGTATGATTAGTTTCTTCATATTCTTTTATTCAATTATCGTCTCAATATTATACTCTTTAATATCCCCGGCATGGGTGAAAATGATCATCTCGCCGATTAAGCCCATGGCAATCATTTGAATGCCAATAACTAACGATAACGCACCCAGGAGCAACAGTGGTCTGCCAGCAATCGAGCCATAGCCAAGTATTCGATAAAAGAAAAGATAAATATCGATAATCCCGCCAAACAGTGTCAGCACACCGCCGACAAATCCTAAAAAGTGGATCGGTTTTTTGGAATATTTGGTCAGGAAAATGACCGTTAAAATATCCAGGCTGCGCTGCAAATATTCACTGATGGATTTGGATTTTCGAAATTTACCCGGCAATTGGGCGACTTTTTCTTCGGTAATTTTATACCCTTGCTTCTTTGCCAGTATCGGGATAAATTGATTCAGCCCACCATAAACCTGGATATTTTCCAGCACGTCACGATTCATCACCAGAATACCGCTATTGATATCTTTCAAATTCAATCCCGAAATCATTTTAGTAATAAAATTGAAAACATGGGAGATGAATCGATTCAGAATGCTATCCCGTCGGGGGAAACGTTTGCCGATTACAAGATCGTAACCTTGCTCTATTTTTTGCAGCAGTCCTGGTAAATCCCTGGCATCGGGTCGCACTCTGGTCGTGTAAAAAATAATCGTCTGCCCCAATGATAACTTAAACCCAGCCTCAAACGCCGATGCTTCGCCAAATCGGGAACGCATTTTGATTAGTTTGACATTGCTATATTTTTCTGCAATTTTAAGCAGTTTTGGATAAGTTCCATCCTGGCTATTATCATCAATTAAAATAATCTCATGTTTTTCATCCAGTGAATCCAGGGTCGATTTTAATACCTGAAAATAGTCTTTAACATCATGTTCAAGACTATAGAATGTAACAATCGCTGAAAGTGCGATATCCTGCTGGGGAGTTACATTGCTTTTGGTTTTTATTTTCTCCTGTATTTCAACAAATTTTGTTTGTAGCGACATACGACCTTACCTGGTTGAATAGATACATTATGTGATTTTGAAATTATGTAATACCGATATACTGATGATATTGCTTAAAGATTTATTGGATAAATTTTTAAAAATTAGTAAAAAGAATATTATTAAATTATTTACCAATCACTATTTCATTGTAAATTTCTATATATTTTCGAGACACACTATGCCATGAAAAATGTTCTCGCGCCCAACGAATCGCTGACTGGCTCATCTTTTTCCGTGTTTCAGGATCGGACAGCATCATTACAATTTTATCAGCGAGGTCTATAGAATTCTTTGGCTCTGCTAAGAATCCGACTTCGGGAGTTATTACATCAGGGATGCCGCCCACATTCGAGCCGACAACCGGGGTACCACATGCCATCGCTTCAGCCAGCACAAGCCCTTGAGTCTCCGTCTCTCCTTTAGAATCGATGATTGACGGCAACACAAACACATCAGCATCCCGATAATAATCTGCCAGATCATCATTTTTGACCCACCCTAAAAACGTGACATGCTTTTCAATGTTCAGGTCTTTTGCCTGTTGTTTCAATTTTTCCAGGTCAGTTCCACCGCCGGCGAGAACCAGTTGGACGTTCCGGAGCTTTGCCAGGATGTTGGGCATGGCTTCAAGCAAATACCTGATCCCCTTTTTTTCAATCAAATACCCGACGAAGAATATAACCAGGGTATCATCTGAAAAGCCTAATTGGTGCCTTAAATTGCCGCGTTTTCCTGGTGTAAATTTATCAATGTCAATGGTGCACGGAAGCACGCAATATTGTTTCGGCTGCGCCACTTTGAGCAGCTCATCACGTGTATACGAGCTGTTAAAAATAAGAAAATCGACATTTTCGACAATATATTTGATTATTAACCGCATCCATCTACCAGTGGAAACCACGCGATGCACATTAATTAGCATTGGTTTCTGAAATATTTTCCCCAATGGAACTCCGGCAATCCCATTTAAAATCCACTGAATATGAACGATGTCCGCATTTTTTACCCGCCAAAAAGCTCTAAAAATGAAGTTTAGGATAAACAGGGGCAATTGGACTTTAGCCAGTTTGAACTTTCTCAAATTTGTTGGAATACCTGCGTCATACGCCAGCTTCTGAAGCTTTCGAGGGAAGAAGTAGGAAAAACGATAAACCTTTACGCCATCCAGGACCTCATATTTCGGAATCCGGTAATAGTTTGGCGCCACCACGCTCATATCCAATTCATGTTGTGATGACAGTTTTTTTGTCATCTCATAGATCGTCGTTCCTGCACCGCAGTGATCCCCTTTAAACCGGGGAAAGATCGATGTTAATATGCAAATCTTCATTCATAATCCTTATAAATCAAGCATCATAATATACATCCAGAGTGTCAATTTGACTTTTGAGTTAAATTTTTTCCATTTGAAGGCGATTCCGTCAAATAAATGCTCTTTCGCTTTCCAGTTTTAACGATCAAATCTGCCAATAATCCCCAAACAAAAAATTGGATTCCTGTCGCCATAAATAAAAATACCGATGTCAGCAGAATATTCACATCCGTTAAAGGTTTGTTGAACAGGTAAACTCGATACAAAATCCATAAAATCGACCCAAATCCGGATAGTAAAAACCAGGTTCCTATCTTGCCAAAAAATCGTAATGGAGTTTTTAGATATCGGATAAACAAATTCATCGCCATGAGATCGACAATTACGCGAAACGTGCGGGTGATATTATATTTCGATTTACCGAATTCCCGGGGGTGATGTTCAACCTCAATTTCGGAAATTCGAGCGCCCTCGATTTTGGACAGCGCCGGGATAAACCGATGGAGCTCGCCATATAAATTTATTCGCTTAATAATTTCCGCTCGAAAAACTTTGAGCGAACAGCCCGTATCGTGCAGCTTTACTCCTGTCACTTTGCAGATCAGTTTATTGGCTATTCGAGAAGGGACCTTTCGAATAATTAGCTTATCCTTTCTATTCTTTCGCCACCCACTCACAACATCATACCCCTCTTCCAACTTCTCGAGCAAGCGAGGAATATCAGCCGGATCATTCTGCAGGTCGCCATCCATGGCAAACACATATTCGCCCATTGCCACTTCAAAACCGGCTGCCATTGCAGCAGATTGGCCGAAATTGTCCCGAAATTTAATGATCTTTATCCGGGGATTTTCAGCATGAAGTTGTTTTAAAATTTCAAATGTCTGGTCTTTGCTTCCGTCGTCGATAAAAATTATCTCATACTCTTTCCCCAAAGCATCTAATGCTTCTCTGGTTTTCGTATGCAATATTCGAACATTTTCTTCTTCATTATAAAGTGGAATAATAAGCGATATCTCTATTCTTTTTTCCATACTTCGTCTTTAGTTCCCTTTTGAAACATTCACGTTTTGGGGTGCAGCCGGTGGAATATGATCCCATGATGGGTCATCGTAATACTTCCAAATATTAAAATCATAAACAACTTTTTTGTCGTGTTTCCGAACCGTCATCACCCGGTTATTCCATTGTACCATCTGATTGCCTTGGCTGTCTTCAGATTCCAATCGTTTAAACGGAAATTTTCCATCGACAGATACTGGAGTAATCACTACTCCCTTACTTGTCGTAAAACGATTCATCTCCAGGCGTGAATTTGTCTTCACCGCAGACTTAAACTCCTGAAATGAACCATAATCAACACTTATTGTCGCGACCTCTATTGCAGCATTAGTCGAATTAAGTTTAATAGCAAGAGCGACTTTCCCCTCCCGGTAAAATTGCCAGCCATCCTCAGTGCTCATTTCATCAAAACTATTATCACCAAGCGCAATGTGCAAATAAGGCTTACCACTCGGGACTACCAGCATGGCATTGCGGTACTGGTAACCACCATCGCCACCATCATAATATTCAGACATCGCTGGTGGCGCAGAAAACGGATCGTTCGCATTGGAATAAGGCGTGCTGTTGATCCACAGCATAAACGGCTTTCCCTTGTACGAGCCTGATCCATCTTCTGATAATATGTTTAATTGCCAGTTAAACCCGGTCCCCAGGTTGTAATTTTTTGTGACGTAACAATAAGAGCCATATTCAGCCATATTAAAAGCCAGGTTGGAAAAGCGATTAACATGAAAATAGTTATCCGCTTCATCGGATAAATTGCCGATATCTTCAATGACCTGAGATGGACGATAGCTCGTCACAAACACATCCGCAATCGGCGTCTTGGGACTGGTTGGTTGATGAAGCCCCCAAAAAAATTGCCAGTAAAAACTATCATGTCCTCGCCAATAACTTTGTAGGTACATCCTTTTATGGGGACCTCCCCAATGATTAGAGCTATAATTCAGCACAGCATCTAATAAAAGGAAATCAAGCGTCATTCTCGCTTTTTCTTTGATCTTTTCATTTTGTGCAAAATCATAGAGTAATGCCAGGGCATCGATAAAAATCGGCGCATAATTAACCGATGCAAATTCTTGATTTTTACATTGATCACTCGTCCAAAAATCAAATATATATTGCAGCCAATCTCGACAAAGATCAAGTGTGCGATATTTTCTTCCGTTTGTATATGTTCTTCCTTCATAACTGAATTGCGGAAACATATTATTTTCATCGAGATTATAGGGATACGTTACAAATGAATCCGGTTCAAAATGTTCTGCAAAAAGGTACATTGCCACATTACCGCGTATCTGACCGTTCGGATTGGGAAAAAATAGTTCGTTTCTCCTAATGCTTCGTGAATACTGATTTTTGATCTTCTCGACCAAACCTGGGGCTATTGCATTGATAACTTCCGGGTATCCCAAAATGATTCTCAGCAAAGATACTATAGAAGGATGGGATTGATTCACCCAGCCGTTTTGCCAGCCATCATTCGGATCGCCATTGTCCAGAAACATATTTATGATTGAAATAATTTTATCATCATTCTGATGGTTATTGTTTTCCAGCCAGGCAAATACGCATTGCCGCCAGCAACCCGGTTCCCAGTCCGAATGCTGAGTATAATAACGACCATCATCCGCAATGTATGCCCGCTGACGATCATCGATGGTAGCGCCATCAAACTGTGCTATTAAATTATTCCAGAATCCCCCGAGGAAAATGAATATTATGACTAAATATTTCAATTGTATCATTTTTAGACTCCTGTTCCATTTCATTCACACTCATCTCATCAATTAAGGCTCATTTCCCTCGACTTACCTTTTTGTAATTGATCAAAAAAAGTATCGGTATGCAAATTAATAATTCAATGATAACTGCTTTCAAATTATGCCAATTAAACATACTGGAAAAAAAATCATGACTTACCGACGAGCGGTAAACATCAGAAAATATTGAAACTGGTGATAGTACATACGCTTGCCAGAAGGGCCAGAATAACTGTTCGCCAAACGGGTAACTGGTGTCAACTCCGAAAAAGTCTGCGATTAAATGGGAAAAGTAAACTCCTGTAAAAATTAGACTATAATTAAGCCAATGTTTTCTTTTCCATTTACAGTATAACAGCCCTGTCACTGTTCCAATAATTATGCCAAAAAATAGGCTGTGGGTAAAGCCATGATGGAAACGTGATGGGGAACCCAGGATCAATCCTGGTAAAAAATCGAGATCAGGGAAGATGCCGATAAATAGAAAAACAAGGTAATCAAACCAGTTGAATTTTAATTTCTTTCGATTGACTCCTGAAAAAATTGTTGTCGCAAGTAACGAATGACCGATGGGTGTGGGCATAATTTAATTCATCATTCATAATTCAGTATTCGATATTCATTATTTTAATTTTAGTGAAACGTCTTTTTACGTCTGCCGTCTCACGTTTCACTTTTTATTTTTTATTTTTTAAAGTTACTTTTCAAAATAGATTCCACTGCTTTATCATTATTCCAAATCCCATCCCAAATCCCCTTTGCTTTCCCCCGAGCGCCGCCTAAATTTTTGCCTGACATAACATCTCGAACATACATGTACGGGAGTCCAGCAATCGAAAAAAACAGATACTTTGTCCATTGCATTGGTGAAGCATGTTTCTTCATAAACCGAATCGCATTTCGAGCAGCCAGGTATTTCTTCCGGAATGATAATTGTTCAGCCGTTGCATGAGGCTTGTGCCAGACTTTGGCGAACGGATTGAACAAAACTTTAAAACCAGCCTTTGCCACTCTCACACTCAAATCTGAATCCTCAAACCAATAACCAATGTAATCCTCATCGAATAAACCGACTGTTTCCAAAACACTTTTTCGAACGAGCAAAGCACCACCCCAGAGATAATCCACCGATTCGATCTTGTTGAACTGCCCCACATCTTTTTCCATATCGCCTCTTCCACGGGACACATTCTGCGTCCAATCGATAGTGCCGCCAGCCGAGAGGATCGTATCAGGCTTGCTGTAATCGTACATCATGGCGCCGACCATCCCCACATTGGG
>CBFDBN010000025.1:0-19180 GCA_965603055.1 uncultured bacterium
AATTGCTTCCCTTTAATTTCTAAAGCATTGAGACCTTTTAAAACCTTGTTAGCTGTGAAAGTGGGAAATATGCCTTGATCTAATCTGCTCAAATTATGTGAGAAGCAGCGTATATAAAAAATTGTTTTTTATGAAATAACTAACATAATTCTGATCTAAAAAAGGTAATGAATTCTTATGTAATTTGGTTATTATCTTATCACTTTAGCGTAATCATAAAGTGAGAATTTTGATGTATCTATTTAGGTAACTCCAATGTAAACAATTTCTAATGCAATATTTAAACCGTCAAAAAATAAACGCATTTTCCAATATTATTTGCTCTTAAAGATGCTGTATATTAACAATTTCATCCGGGCAGGTGGCAGAGCGGTCAAAGGCGGCAGACTGTAAATCTGCTCCCAATGGGTTCGGATCCCTGCCCACAAAAAAAGAAACCAGATTTCTTAAAAAAAACCTGGTTTCTTTTCTTTGGTTATGTGACAGGAATGATAGCCAGGGAGGAGGACGGGCCCTGGCTATTTGCTGCTACATAATGAGAATCATCTTTCTGGTAGCTTTATATTTTTCGGTTTCAAATTGATAGAAATAAACTCCACTGGATACTTTTCTGCCGAAATCATCAGTTCCATTCCAATTCATCTTATATCTTCCGGCTGTCCTTGTTTCATCTAATAGCGTTCTGACCTTTTGTCCTAAGTGATTGTAAATCGTAATTCGCACCTGGCTCGGTTCAGGCATGTCAAAACTGATCGTTGTCTCAGGATTGAATGGATTGGGAAAATTCGGATACAGGGCGAATTTCGTGGGCAAAGATTCGTTCTCTACCGAGACATCGGTGGATGTTGATACCGTGAAAGTCGTAATCGAATTCCCGGTCAAGCCATAGGGATCCCTGGCATAAAAAATAATTGTTTCGCTGCCCTCCCATTCGCTGCTGGGGACGGCTACGGTCGCTATGCGATTTATAATGTTCACCTGTAATTCTACAGTGCCAAAATAAGTCCACTCGATCTCACTATCCTCGTTATCGATATCAAATACGAAATCGTCCAGGTTGATCGATTGAAAGCTGTTTCCCGGCAAAACTCGCTGGTTGGGAATCTGCGTCACTACCGGTGGATCATTCAAGGCAATGACTGTAAAAGTGACGCTGGTGCTATCCTTTAAGCCTGCCGGATCACTAACTTTGAAAGTCACTTTTTCACTGCCAGCCCATTCAGAATCGGGAACGGCAACCTGGAGGATATGATTGATAATGCTGATATTTAATTCTTTATTACCGGCGAAACTCCAGCTTAGCTCACTATCTGCATTATCAGGATCATTCACATAATTATTCAGATTAAGCGCTGCAAACTGTTCATTTTCAAGAATCGTTTGCTCCGGCAGTTGTGCAATCTTCGGTGCCTGGTTCGATGGTGTCACCGAAAATACCGTCTTTGCTGTATCAGCACGATCCCCCGGATCTTTAGCAATAAAGAGAACCGTATCGCTGCCGATCCATTCTGGATTGATTATTTTAACGTCTACAATTCGATTCGTTATCGTCACGTCAACATGTTGATACCCACGAACGGTCCAAACCATCTGCTCATCAGGATTATCCGGGTCAGCAACATAATCATCCAAAGAAATTTTGGTAAACGTTTCACCCTTGCGGATCGCTTGATTGGGAACCTGGGAGACAACTGGAGGCTCATTGGCAATGGTAACCAGGGCTGAATCAAGCCCGACTCCACCATCGTCATCTTTCACTCTAAACCATACATTATGTTTCTCACCCTGACTAAAACTATTCTGCACATTCTTTCCAACACTTTCAAAAATCCCATCGTCATCTAAATCCCATTCATACGTCAAAATTAATCCATCATCGGGACCCGGGTCTGTTCCAGTGCCAGTAAAATTAATTGTTTGTCCCCAATTACCACTGTATGGGCCTCCAGCCTCCGCAGTCGGTGCAACATTCGCAATGGTGACTGTTGCGCTATCCTCGGAAAAATCATCTTCACTATCGATAACTCTAATTTTTATCATTCCCGAAAAATCATCATTATAGGTATAAGAACTGTTCGCTGCGGTTGTCGTATCATCCCAGTTGCCATCATTTTGAAAATCCCAAAAATAGCTGACAATCGCCCCATCCGGATCAGTAGAACCAGAAGCGTCAAATTGCACGGATGTACCCTCATTTCCCTGGTAGGGTCCTCCAATTTCTGCTAATGGTGGTTCATTAAGGGTCATCTTCAAATATCGTAATTTTATCCCGTTGGAAGCCGGGTAAATCACATAAAAGTTGCTTCGATAGGCTCGAACGATCTGTTTATTCCTGGCTTCTGCCGTGTCCCAGCCATCAGCTAACTGAACCGGCTCGTCCCAGGATAATCCATTATTTTCGGAGAGACGCGCATAAAGCGGTCCCGATTCTCCTGCCAGGTAGGCGACCACAATTTTGGTTCCATCTTCGCTGGCTGCCAGTGACGCCACTCCAACCGGGACTTTCCAGCCAGTTAATTCAGCATTGGCTGTGACTCTCGTATCACGGACTTTGATTCCATTTTCAACCCGGCAGTAACGAACCGTTGGTCCGTAAGTAACTGAATTGTCCATTTCCACGCCGTAGCAAACATGCACATTGCCGGCCGCATCGACAAACAGATCCGGGGAGCCATTGGCGCCGCCACGAGCATCGACACCATGAATATCGCCTTTGTAGCTCATTTTGGCTCCCGGCGAGCTCGATCTCCAATAATAGATCGGTCCACCTTCTGATGGATAGGAAAGATCGCCAGTCACCAGCTCTGCAACTCCATCTGGTGTAACGTCGATCTCAAATCGTTCATCGCCGCGGATTTGAATAATATCATTTTGATCCAGCTCAATTTCTCCATTTTTAATGATATGATAGTTCACCGGGCCAAGAATTGTATTCTCATCGGTCACTGAGCCATGGGCAAAATGAACTCGATCTGAGCTATCAATTGCTAAACGAACTACGTACCCACGAAAGACAGTATCGGCAATTTTTAGCGGAGTCGACCAGCCTGATGCTGTTTTATAGGTATAAAAAACATCGTAATAAACACCGAATCGATTCTCTCTAAAACCAATATGTGGCATCTTATTGCTATCTATTGCTAAAGATGCTCCGAACCACCACATCCCCCTATCATTTTCCGTGCCGGGAACCATTTCTTGATGAATAACATTCCCTTTCCGATCTGTAATAATATATTTTACGCCACTACTTGTCATTACCGTTAAATGAAGCTGTCCGGTAGCTGGATCAATGACAAGATCAGGAGTATTCCCCTGGGAAATAAATATCTCATCTGACCACTGAAATTGTGCCCTTATATTGAATATGCCCAAACATAAAATACCTGCCAATAACAATAATGAAAAACGAAATAACCTCATTGTAATTACTCCATTAAAATTTAATATATTTATTTATTCAATCTAACGTCAAATTAAAGACACCTTGAGATGTTTTTTAATATAACATTTTACGACTTCTTCAATGGCAAACATTATGCCTATTCAAAAGTATAGATGATTAATTTATGTTAACAATTCAGGGTAAAGAATTCAAAGAAAGCTTCAATTAACTTCAATAATCTTAATAAAATCAAAATATCAATTTACTGGTAAAATTTTACTTATTAAAAACATTGATCTTAACGATTCTTTAATCAAAAAATAAATATAACGGTTCAAAATCATTAATTTCTTAAAATTCTATCTTACATTTTTGTATCCTTACAAATACTCATGTTTCCAGTTGAAACAACTTGATAAGACAATTCAGCTGCAAATGTGTGCAAAAAAATAATATTGTTATTGACAATTAAGCAAAAAATGTTAAATTTGTTAAAACTTGACCAGAACAATGGCAGAAAATAAAAAATTAATTTGAGGAAATCAAATATGGTTTTCGAACAATTTCAAGGCGTGTTTGCCCCAATTCCAACACCTTTTTCTCCGAAAGATCGGTCTATCAATTTTGACTTCATCCGAAGACATCTCGAATTTTTGAATGCAAAAGGAGTTCATGGAATCGTTGTTTTAGGGACGAATGGTGAATTTCCATCGCTATCAATTGAAGAAAGGAAGAATATCATTTCCTGGGTAATGAAATTTAAGGGAAAGTTGAAAGTCATTGTCCAAACCGGGTCATCCTCTTTTGTGGAAACGGTGGGACTTTGTGATTATGCTAAAGAACTGGGTACGGACGGGTTCTTAATCGCCACTCCTTATTATTTCAAAAAAATAACTGAAACCGGGCTCACAGAATATTACATGGAAATCCTGAACCGGGTTCAACATCCGATTTTTCTTTACAGTATGCCGCAAAATACATACATTAAAATTACTAACCAGGTCCTGGAAAACTTAGTTTCGTTCAATCATCTTCTGGGTCTAAAGGATTCGGGTGGGGAATGGGAAACGCTAAAATCTTATGTTGAAACTTTCCGGCAGCTTCATACTTTTGTCGGAAGTGATATGCTGCTCCAGGCGGCTTTTGAAGCCGGGGCAGGGGGAAGTATTACGGCGGCTGCCAACACGATGCCTGAATTGATTCTGGAGATTTATCATGCAATTAAAAAGCATGACCCAGCAGAAAAACTTCAACAACGCTTGTCTGCCTATCGTAAGCTTATGACAAAATTCCCAATTCACGCTACGACAAAGTACGTGCTGTATTTAAGAGGCTTTGAGGAAAGCGCAGTTCGCGCGCCCCTTCCCAATTTGACTGAATCCCAAAAACGTGAATTGGAACGTGATCTGGAAACGTTGGGATTTCAGTTTGAGGACGATGATCTGGTAATTAGCTGATCGTAAATTCATTGCACAATAGGTAAAGATTTTTTGACCGCGAGTTTCGCTAATTATGCGAATTAATCATTCGCGGAATTCATTTAATTGGCGTAATTAGCAGTTTAGGTCTGGTTGGTCCAGGTTGGAGAATAAATTCTAATCGAAAAATATTTAACAAGAATTATCAATGATAAGAAAGGTACAATTATGGAAGGTTTTAATATCAAGGAAAAAGTCACAATAATAACCGGTGCGAGCAGCGGTATTGGTAAAGCCACTGCATTCTGTTTTGCCCGAGGAAAAGCCAAACTTCTGTTGGTGTCTCGAAATAAAAAATCGTTACAAGCCTTAGCGAAATCGATTCATGAATTGGGAACCGAAGTGGAAATATTTCCGGCAGATATAACCGATGAGCAACAGGTAAAAGAATGTATCGATAAAACCATGGAAACCTTTGGGGGGATTGATATTATGGTCAATAGCGCTGGTATTATTGCCAGTGGTACAATCGAAAATACGACCCTGGCAGAATGGGATTATATGATGAATATCAATCTTCGCTCGATCTTTCTGCTCACACAATTGGCTCTCCCTTCGCTTATTGAACGAAAAGGAAATATTGTTAATGTCTCCAGTGTGACTGGCATTCGTGCTTTTCCCGGGATTTTAGCATATTGTGTGAGTAAAGCTGGTTTAGATCAATTCACCCGATGTGTGGCGCTGGAGTTAGCGCAAAAGGGTGTCAGGATTAATGCTGTGAACCCGGGAGTAACATTTACCAATCTCCATCGAAACGGCGGTATGGATGAAAAAGCTTACCAGGCATTTTTAGAACATAGCAAGACAACGCATCCATTGGGTCGAGTGGGCAAACCAGAAGAAATTGCCGAACTGATACTATTTCTGGCTTCGCCCCATGCCGGCTGGATCACCGGCGTTACTTACAGTATCGATGGCGGACGAGGGCAGACCTGTGCACGGTGATTCATAGCAGGACTAAATGACATTTTGTCCTACAAAAATTTTTCAGAAATACAATTTCTATGTTGACTTTTTAAAATTTATTTGCTATATTTAATAAAACAAAACAGACCCCCCAACCAAAAAATAAAGTCTCTTCCTTTAGTGCAACACCGGGAGGAACGAGACGGTTATCTTTTGAAAAAGGATAACAAATTCCGTGAATTAGGATTAGAGCGAACCCCGGCTTCGGAATAAGCCGGGGTTTTTTATTAATTCAGAATAAGCCATGAAAATTAAAAATATTTTTATCACAGGATCGATCCATATTGGAAAAACCACCATCCTTAATAAGGTGATCGATAGAGTACCGAATTTAAAAATTGGTGGCTTCCGGACAGTACCGATTTATGGAGATAACAAAAAAAAAGGTTTCATTTTTGAATCGATAAAGGGGACAGGGAAAATTTTCGCCCATGTTGATTTAAATACTGAGAATCGATTTGATGTTTATCAATTCGATTATGAAATATTTGAACAGGTTGGTGTATCCAGTTTAAAAAAAGCCCTGGCAAAAAGTGACCTGGTATTGATGGATGAAATTGGAATGATGGAACAACAGGCTGCAAAATTCAGACAGATGATCATAAAATGTCTAAATTCTTCAAAATTTGTATTGGGTGCGTTCCAGCAACGAGCCTCCTGGTTTTCAGAATTTTTGAAAGATAGAGATGATACAGAAATTTTCTTTATAAATGAATCAAATAGAGATTTAATTCCTGACCTGATCATTGAATTGATCAATCAAAATTAAATAAATATTAACATATTACCTTAAATTCAATTACATTTACAATAAATTATGACTTTGAACAACTTTGAAACAACTCAGATAAGTTGCTAATATTTAATGTATTAGCAATAGAAATTAAATTTTAGAAATAAGCTTGACAAAGTGTAATTGATTTATTATATTGCAACGCTTTTCATAAAAATAAAAGTCCCTGGGAATCATAATTCTTCTTGGCACTACATCATGGTATGGATTCCAGCTTTTTTTTCTGGTCTTCAGCTAAGGCAAGCATCCAATGAATGTACTTCTTATTGGTTTTAAATACCATGAAATCGAGAATATCCAGGATATTCTTGTTACGGAATTTCCTCAATTTAATATAAACTTTGCCATTTCGGTAAGGGATAGCTGGTATCGACTTAAAATTTCTTTTTATGATCTCATTATTCTTGACGCAACTTGTTCGGATACAGATAGCCTCGTGACATATCAAGAAATTTCTGTTCGGAGTGAAGGGATACCAATAATTTTAATTGCGACAGAAAATGAAATTAAAAAAATATCTCAGTTGAGCGAAGACCGTCCCCAATTCACAATTATCAAAGAAAATAAATATCTTGATAAACTCATAGCCATGTTGAAAAAAGGAGAACAATCGAAAGCTGATCTTGATCTGCAATACCAATTTCGGCTAAAAGAAGATAAACAACGCTTATTACAATATTTCCACATATCGATTAATACCATCCTCGATCCGCTCTTTATTGTAAATAATAAATTTGAGATCATCGAGGCAAATAATCCGTTGCTTGAGGAATTTCAAATTACGCGAAGAGAGGTTATCGGTAAATCCTGTTACGAAATCATTCATGGACTCACCAAACCCTGTAATGGAAACAATTGGACCTGTCCCTTAAAAGAAGTTCTTGAATTGGGTGTTCCCTATCAAGGCACGATCAATCAATTGCAACAGGGTACGAATAACCCGCAAAAATTATCCATCAAGGCAAATCCCATTCGGAATGAGCTGAACCAGGTGGAAGAAGTTGTGGTAACCCTTCGAAAGGAGCCTCAGCTTCCACAAACCCAGACATACGCCATATTCAATCGAAGTTTACTCGAGCTAATGCTCAGCGGTTTATCAGATGGATTACTATTTTGTAATTCTGATAACAAAATTTTATTGCTGAATCAAGCAGCTGAAACAATACTGGGCAAACCAAAAGCGAAATTGATCGATCAGTCAATTTTCAATTTGCCATTAGGAGATGGATCAGGCTGGCTCATTGAAGTGCTAAATGGTGTTAACAGTAATTTGCGATTCAATTCACTGGCTTTCAAAACCAGGATTAACAGCCATTTTGTGCAGATCAGATTTGCACCGATATTTGGTGAAAACAATTATTATTTGGGTGGGTTTCTCTATCTTACCGAAGTCGAGGAAAGCGCTAAACATGAGAAAGCTGAATCACAATTCATCTTGAATGAAAAGATTTTTGATATCCTGCATTTAACTTCTCCCAAAATTATTGCTGAAGGGTAGGTTCGTAGGGTGTAGCGCGTTGGGCGTGGCGCGTAGAGGGCATTGTGAAGAGTATATCGCCTATCACCCTACTCGCTACGCGCCACTAAAGCTCGCCCGGTGATATTTCCAAATTTGTTTTAAAGGTGTTGGCAATAATTTCCATTTGTCTGAAATAATGTAACTTTCGTTTTTTGAATTCAGGATAGAAAAGGTGCATATCGATAAAATATATCCGCTCCGTTGGTTCATCAAAAAAACAATACAATCGGAATGGTCCCCCGGCTGGATCGACCGCATCATCTGCGTTTTTCCATAAACCTTTCAACTTTAACGTACGACGATTGAACAGAATAACTTCCTCGACTCTCACCTCTTCGTATTTTTCTTCGATTGATTCACTTTCATAAAAAGTTTTACCAATTTCATTCCGTTTTGCAATACACCATTCTTTAGTAATGATGCCGGGATCAATAGCCTCGATCCAATAAATGGACAGCCAGCGAAGCGGTACATTTCGTTGAAACATGACAAAACAATCTTTTGCCGATTGTGTTTCAAGATGGAAGTCATTGGGAACCCGAATCATCCAGCCATAGTTATTTAATAAATGTCGCTCGACATCTTTTTTTTCTTTGTAATGATATAAAATGTCCTGGTGAAATTCATTCCAATAATTATCAAATTGAAAAAATATCTCAGATCGTTGTTCGTCAATCTTGTTTAAAAGAGAAGGCAAATCTTTACCGATCAGGAACATAATCATCTGATAATTGACCCATTCGTTCTGTTTCACAAAAATGATATTTCCGGCTTCGACCTTTGTTCTGGCTTCTTCGGAGAGATTGGAATTGATCGATCGGGAAATCTCATCTTGAGCATTAACAGTTGATAAGAAAATAATATTTTTAAAACGTTTAAAGTTATTCAGATCGGCTTTGACAAGTTTAAACACTTTCTCGGGTTGGGGAGTATATTCCACTTTTTCGAGAATTTCTCTCAGAATCGGCTCAGCTTGCTGCCAGATCGTCGAATCAGCCACTACACGAATCTGGTGATCCGCTCCCAGGGGATTCTTTGACTGAAAACAACCGGTGATATTTATAATCATTAAAAATGCCAATATCACTATAGAGGAAAAACGACTTGAGTTCCTCATTTTGATTCCTCCCTGTTTTACATATTTTTATTAGTGATAAGCTTACTATTAAATAAATCCAAAAAGTATCGCAAAGTTTCACAAAATTTTATATTTGAGCTTTCTCCTTCCTCAACATAAAAATCAATCCACCGGGAATCGTCGATAATAAACCAATTATATAAGCCAGAAATTCCATTGCCACAATTGCTTCCGGCTGAAATGAATTGACCTGTGAAAAAAGAGCCACGCCGCTGCTCTCACGAATGCCAATTCCGCCAATGGAAATCGGAAGACTGGCAAGCAGTGCGATTACTGGAACGAAAATGAAGAAATATTTGATATGCGCGTCAAGCCCAACGGATAAAGCTGCAAAATAATGAACTAAAATTCTAAGTGTTTGAATAACAAAGGAGATTAATATGACCAGGCAAATTGTTTTTTTATCACGTTTGAAGGAATTAATACTGCTATATACTTCTCGAATTTTCTCGTTAACTTTTGCCGGTAAAATAAATCGAAATACCCACCCAATTTTTTTTGCAAAACGCTCATTAAACAACACAATAAATGAGAGAACCCAGCTTACGAAAATGAGGAATATGATAAGGATAATTGTTTTTGATTGAAATATATTTCGCCACGCCAGCGCTGCAATTAAAGCCAGGGTAGTCAGCATGACAAAACCAACTAATCGATCAAAAAACACAGTAGATATTGCATCCGAAGAACTGCCCGATGCTTTAGAAATATCATAAATTCGAATCGCATCACCACCGACATAGCCGATGAGAAAGTTATTAAAAAATAATCCAACATAGTAATAAGAAACGACTTTGGCGAGTGGGAGCTTAATTCCCCGCGATCGCATTAAGAAAAACCATTGAACTGAACCCAAAATATTGCTCAATGAAAACGCTATAATTCCCCAAAATATCCACCAGGGATTTGCCGTCGTAAACTGGGAAAAAATTTCACGCAAACCTAACTTCGCAAATAAAAAAATAACTAATGCAACACTAATAATTATTTTGATAAACGGAATCGTAACCTTTTTTATCAATCGTTAATTTCCTCAACTATTTTTAATCTAAACAGTAAATTTTTTTGCACAATGGGCAAAGATTTTTTGACCACGAATTATGCTAATTTTTCAAATTATGCGAATTAATAATTAGCGAAATTTGTTTAATTGGCATAATTAGCGGTTCAGGGTTTTTTTGGTTCTGGCTTGTCCAGGTTGGGTGTATCGTTTGTAACCTGTGTTAGTTTTTCAAATTGACTGAGCCAGAATTTAGCCTGTTTGTCGTCAGGAATAATATTTAATAATTCTTTTGCTAAATCCAATCCTTTGTTATAAGCTTTTGTTTCTGAATATAGACTGAACAGCCAGTAGTAACCCATAACATAATTTGGATTTTGACTGATCAATTCTGTAACAATTTCTTCAGCCTTTACATAATTTTTTAGATATTGGTGAAAAATCTGGGCGTATTCAAATTTTTCATCCAAACTGATATTTGGTTGATTGAGCCAATAAGTTAATCTTCTTTCGAACTCACCTGGGCGTCCTGCTTCCAGGTACATATTGCCGATACTCAGAGAAAAACGTCGGTTGTGTACTGGAATTACGGATTCAGGGATGGCTTGTTCCATTTTATCCAGTGTTTTTATCAATGCCTCAGTCATTTTTTCTTTACGGTAAAAGTCAGCAAGCCTTAGAAAGCCGGATCGATAATTAATCAGCAAACCGGTGATATTATCATCGTAATATACGCCGGGATTATCTAAATTCCGATAGCGAAATTTATCAAACAAGTTCGCCTGCAGCCGGGAGGGCGAAATTTTATCGCCGGGATAGGTGACCAATTTATATACCAGCCCGTCCATTCGGAGATAATCGTCCATATTCAACATATTGTCAGTGGAAACGGTAACAGCAAAATAAATCGGTTTTTGAAATCGATTCGATGCAATGATATTCAATATCATCAAATCCTGGACGCGGATACCCTGTCCCATAAAAGTTGGACCCAGCTCAAAGGAAATTTCAGGCTGGTTGACCAGTGCTTTTGAGGCAAATTCCTTTCTATGTTCTAAATCCTCAAATTCTTTCTGGTAAACTTCCTTCGGCACCGTAATTTTGATGATTTTTTTATCAGGCCAATATGTGGGGGATAACTGATTAACCTGGGCATCAGTCAGTTTAATCGGAACATGAGGTTCCTGGTCTCGAAGCTGTTTAATGTACCAATGGGTATTCAACAAACTTAAATTGACAACCCGTATATCGGTTCGGATTTTATGGACATATTGCAGAAACCACAACGGGAAAGTATCATTATCGCCATTGGTAAATAAAATTGCATCTTTTTCACAGGATTGAAGCAGGTTGTACGAATAATCGAAGGCGATATAATTCCCACTGCGATCATGACTGCGGTAATTGAACGCCAACATTTTAATGGGGATAAGTAAAACAAGCATTCCAGTTACAATCACCATCACTCTTTTTCGCAGCGAAATATTTTTCTGGATGGATTCGACGATGGACTCCAGCATACCAGCGACTCCAACTCCAATCCAGAGCGCGAATGCAAAATAAGACGCGATATAAACATAATCCCGTTCCCGGGGTTGCGGATCTGGCTGGTTGAGATAGAGGACAATTGCCAACCCGGTCATCATAAATAGGAATAGAACAGCCAATGCCCGTCGATAATCTCTAAAGAAGTGATGGATCATTCCCATAATTCCAATTAAAAACGGTATTCCCCAGAGCCCCCGCAAACTGAACGTCTCTGCTAAATTACCATCCGCCCCCATTATCGTGCCTTTTCCAAAATATTGCCAGAAAAAGTAACGCCAATACATCTTTTTGACCTGGTATTCCCAGAGCGGAGCGCGACGCTCAACATAACTCCAATCACCATACTGATCGCGGTTGATATACTTGACAAGATTTTCTAAATTTTCCGGATCGTTCTCATCGATTGCCGGGTTAAGCTTTGAACGAAAGTAAACGCTGGGGAAAGTTGATGCGCCAATAATAATGAGAAGCAGCGAAGTTAAAACGACAAAAGTAATACGACTCCGATAGTGAATCGCAAAATATATCGCCCCCAAAAAAGCAAAGATCAATAGGATGAATACGGCAGAAGTAAAACTGGCGCCAGATATATTATTAAGGATCAAAACTAAATTGGGTAACGCCTTTACGATTCCGGGATAAATAGTAATGAAGATAAAAGTCGATATGATACTAAAGAGTAGTAGTTTGAAATATGATGGTTTTTGTTTTCGAAATAGTACAATTGAAATTACAGCTATTATTGGAAGAATCAATGCATAAGTCATGCTGTTTTTGTCAATAAAAATTTTAAGGCTTATGATTGAAACGACGAAAACAATTGCCAGGTAAATTAAAAAGCTTGATAATGTTAGCTCATATTTTCGGCAATAAACAATTAAGAACAGGGCGGGTAGTGCAAGAATAATAAGGAGATGTACCCCAATTGCCAATCCAATACAATAGGCAATCAGGAAAATATATTTGTCACTCGAAGGATCGTCTGCTTTTTCGTGCCAGACTAAAATGAGCCAGACGACAATTGCGGTGAAAAACATGCTAATCGCGTAGACTTCCGCCTCTACAGCATTAAACCATAATGTATCAGAAAAAGCAAACGCTAAAGCGCCGATGATACTTCCGCTGTAAAGAATAATTCTATCTTCAATTGTTTTGACTTTGCCGCGCCATAAGATAATTAGCCGAGCGATAACCAGGTAAGTGAACATCACGGTCAAAGCGGTGGCAATTGCCGATATGATATTCACCCTTAATCCAATATCTCCTGCCCAGGGGATCATCGTAAATATGCGCCCCAGCAATAAATAAAATGAGGCGCCGGGCGGATGTGGTACCCCTAAGATATAGGCGCATGTAATAAATTCTCCACAATCCCAGAACGAAGTTGTCGGGGCTATGGTTAAAAAATATACGATAAACGAAATCAAAAACAGCAAAGCTGCAAAGACCCGGTGTAAAAGCTGTTCTCGTTCCATCCAATTCCTCCTTATATGAACAGCTAATTTTGCACGCTATCCGTTACAGTCGAATCCAGGGTTGTCGTATCGCTTTGTGCTTTCGTGATTAAATTCTTAAGCTGCTCAATTTGTGAGCTGGCATTTTTATCATTTGGATTTCGTGCTAACCATTTATTTAAAATATTAATTCCACTTTGATAGTCCTTTGCTCTCATATAATGGCTGGCTAACCAATAATATGGATCAGCAACAGTTGGATAATCATCGCTAAGCTGCTGCACAAACGTTAAAGCCTGTTTCGTATCCTGGGGATAGAGTTGGGCAAACCAGGTGGCATACTGCAATTTTTCATCGAGTGCAACATCCCCTCTATCCATCAACCGAAGTAATATATCTTTAAATTTATCATGTTTGCCGGCAATATAGTACATTCGACCGACTTCAAACTGAAGGTCTTTCTTTATCGGGATAACTGAATCTGGCATTACCGTGTTCAGCTTATCGAGGACTTCCGACATTTCATCATACATTTTTTCTCTGCCATAATATTGAGCTAAACTAAAATATGAACCTTGATAATTACGCAGCAGCCCTTTGATATTCTCATTATAATAAACATCCTGGTTATTGAGATTTCGATACTGAAACTTTTCAAATAGATTCGCTTTTAAATGAACTGGCGATAGCGGCTCATTTTTTGTTGGATAGGTTACCACTTTAAAAACGAGTCCATCCATTCTCAAATAATTAAACATATTAATTTGATTCTCCCGGGAAACAGTCAGGGCAAAATAGATCGGTTTTCGAAATCGATTGGTTCGAATAATTTCAAGAATCATCTTGTCCTGTACACGGATCGCTCGCCCCTCAAGGGTTGGTTTTAAATCAAATTCGATTTTGGGAATTTCCTCGACCTCTGACATCAACTCTTTTCGTTCAAGGACATCACCTCGATCACGCAAATATGCGTCGCGGGGCACATTGAGCCTGACCGGTCGAGCCTTGGGCCAGTATTCAGCCTGAAGATTATCGATAAGTCGGTCGCTCAGGCTAATCGGTACCTGCGGTTCTTCATCACGCAGTTGTTTGATGTACCAGTGCGTATTTAACAGGCTGAGATTGACAACCCGAACATCCTGCCGAATTTCATAAACATACTGCAAAAACCACAACGGAAAGGTATCGTTATCTCCGTTAGTAAAAAGAATGCCATTCGGCTCACAACTTTGGAGGATGTTGTATGAATAATCAAAAGCCACATAATTTCCTGAACGGTCATGTGATTTATAGTTAAAGCTAAACATATTAACCGGCAGCATAAATAAAAGAATCAACAAACATGCTGCTAATATAAATATTTTCTGGGTGGGCTGAAATTTTTGAGTCAAATTTTTTAGATAATCGGTTATAGCAGTAATCCCCAAACCAATCCATATCGAAAATGCCAGAAATGCGCCGACATAAACGTAGTCCCGTTCGCGAGGTTGTGGGTCTTCCTGGTTAAGATAGATAACGATAGCTAACCCGGTCATAAAAAATAACAGCAGGACGGTAGATGCATGTTTCCAATCTTTTTTGAAATGATAATATATTCCCAACATGCCTATTATAAACGGAATTAAAAATAAACCCAACGGGCTGAAATTTTCGACAATACGCCCATCCTGTCCCAGGGTGGTTCCCCGACCGATGAATTGCCAGCCGAAATATCGCAGATACATCTTTGTGATTTGATAATTCCACATAAAATCTAATTGCTTATTGAAATCGTGGGTTGCATAATTGCCATAAGGAAATTTGGCTTCAAATTCTGGCTTCGAAAGCAGGCCAGGATAACGGCGAGGAAAAGTGCCCCAGTCGCCATACTGCTCCCGGTTGAGATAGCTGACCATATTCTCCATATTTTCCGGGTCGTTTTCATCAATCGCCGGATTTAAATTGGATCGCATGTAAATGACTGTATAAGTTGATGTGGCTGTCAAAATTAATAATAAGGAAGCTAGTGCTAAAAATGCTAGGCGTTTTCTATCTTTAAAGAATCGATAGATGCCATAAAACATCAGTATTGTCAAAACGCCAATGAGCAGCCATGTAAATTCTGCGCTGGTTTTTTTGAGGACAAAATACGCTGAATTGGGAATCCATTTTACAATTCCGGGATAAATAGCAAAAAATATAATGACTGATACGAACGAAAAAATCCAGAAGCTTTTCCATTCTAATTTTTTATATCTTCGAAAATAAACCACTGCAAAAAGTGCTGGCAGCGCAAGAATACTCAATAAATGGACACCAATTACCAGTCCAAATAAATAAGCGATCAAAAGAATATATTTATCACTGGAGGGTTCATCGGCTTTTTCGTGCCATACTAATATTAACCAGAAAACACTTGCGGTGAAACAGACACTAATCGCATACACCTCGGCTTCCACTGCATTGAACCAGAAACTATCGGTGAAAGCAAAGGTCAAAGCACCAATAATACCACTGCCATATAGAACTATTCGGTCATAAAGCTCTTTTGGTTTACCCTTGAACATGATGATCAGCCTGACAATAATCAAGTAAGCGAACATCACGGTAAGCGCACTCGCTATCGATGAAATCACATTGACACGCATTCCAATATCTTTGACAAATGGGATCATGCTAAATATACGACCCACGAGAATATAGAGCGGGGCACCCGGCGGATGGGGAACTCCCAGGATATAAGAACAGGTAATAAATTCGCCGCAATCCCAGAACGAAGTCGTTGGCGCAATCGTTTTTAAATAGACAATTGTCGAAATTAGAAATACGATTAATGCGATAATACGATTTAAACGAGTGTCATTTTGCATACGTTTTTACCTCCGAGACAAAACTTTTTCTATTAAATTTAGCATGTTAGTCGCTGAATCTTCCCAATTAAACCGGTGTGCCCAGGGAATACATTCCTTTGCTAAAGATTGTCTGAGTTTATCATTTTGAACGAGATCAACAATTTGTTTTGCCAACTGGCGATAATCTCCATAAGGATATAGCAGACCGGTTTTCCCTGCCACTACAGAATCCCTCAGCCCGGGAGAATCGGCTGCAATGACCGGGATCCCACAACAATTTGATTCGATTACCGTCAATCCCCATCCCTCTTTTGGAGAAGGATTTACTGCCAGCCACATTCGATTTAGATATTCAATTTTTTGTACATGAGAAGTTGCACCAGCGAAGGTAACAACTTGTTCCAATTTCAATTTAGATACCAGATGCTTTAATTCAGGTAAATAATCGCCATCGCCAATGATTAATAACCTGGCATCTGAAATTTGCTGAATAACTGTTGAAAACGCCAGGATTAAATGATTGACACTTTTGTATTTCTTGATTCTGCCCAAATAGCCGACCAGCGGATATGTCGATTTTTTTTCTGGCTGATAATGATATTCCGAACGATCCACCGCGTTGTAAACCAGGTCAATCTCAGGCTCTGGAAATCCTTTGTCGATCAACTCCAGTTTGGTACTGTTCGAGACAACTGCCATCGGAACATTGCGGTAAATTTTCGGTATCAGTTTTTCAGCCAGCGTCACGTAAAGTGCCACTGGCATCGATGATTCAATAAAAATGCTCGGTCCAAATAAATGATGAATAATCCCGATCAGCGGTTCCTTCACAAATAAAGGTGTATAAAACGGGATCTTATTAATATCATCGATTACAACATCAAATTGAATTTCACGTGAATATTTTTTGTATAAAAAAGGAACGATATAATTAAAAAAATTTCGCTTCCCGCGGCGTATGACCTGGATACCATCAATGACTTCTTCCTGCGGCAAACCTTTGTAACCGCAGCACAGGAGAGTAACTTGATGCCCCCTTTGAGCGATCCGTTTAAATATTTCATGGAAATGAACTTCTGCACCGCCACCCAATGGATTACGAATATCCTGCCAGTTGATCACCAGTATTTTATATCCCATATTATCCTATTTTGTTGTCGCATACTTATTTGTTTCTTCTTTTTCTTTCCCAAAGATGTAGGGCAAAATTGAAAATAAAGGAATAATGGAATGTTGGAACAACGGATCATTTTACATTTCCATCATTCCAATCATTCCAGATTTAATTTCCAATCCCATAAACATATAAAAATACCTGATAAATCCAAATCCTATTAAAGACTTTCTTTCTTCTTTCCAATCACTCCAATATCCAGAAAAGTATAAAAAGTCCAACCTTTTGAAATGAATTTTTTTCGCAGCCGATCTCTTAATTTTCCAATAAATTTAAAACCTTTCGGATAAAGTGGCAACCGTACATTAATCTTTTTCAACGACTCGCGAATGATGCGATAAAACAGGCTCGGTCGCATCCACCTGCCATATTGATGTTTAACGACAAAACCTGACTGTTCCAGCAGGCTCTTTAACTGACCGATTGAGAATTCGGTTTCCCATCCGGCAAACCATTTATTAAAAAATATCAGAATATGTTTAATAATAGTATAAACATGATAACGCTGTGGCACATCAACCAACAATAGTCCGCCCGGCTTTAACACCCTGAAATGTTCTTTTAATAGCGGCAATGGATTTTTAAAATGTTCCATCAATCCCTGGTGGAAAATAATGTCCAGTGTATCATCAGGCATTGGAATTTGAAACGCATCGCCCTGTATTAAATATACACTTACCTCATTCTGTTCGTTCAAATTTTTGACTATCCGCAAAGCCTGGGGCGAATAATCCAGCACATAGACAATTGCATTTTCCCTCGCCAACTGAAAGCTGTCTCTACCGCTTCCAGCCCCGACTTCAAGGATTTTATTATTTTTTATCCCGGTGACTTTAATTAAATTTAAATAAATACGATCATCATTTGAATAAACTTGTTCAATTTCCTCTTTTTCTTTCCAGAAAGTTTCCCAGTGGTCAATCGTTGATTTCTTCTTCGCCATCTATATTGATAATTTTCAGTAATTATATTATGCTGCCTGTTAATGCAACGGAGTGCGGTGCCTTTATGCACCGTCCCGATCCATCGGGACAGTCCATAAAGGGACTGCACTCCATAGCTGTCAGGCCAGGAGAAAAAATGATTTGTTATCGTTAACAATTGTCAATTGACAACTAATTGCGAATCATATCGGCATTGTCACAAATTAATTGTGAATTGATAGTTGACAATTGCGTATTGTCAATGAAAACAAAAATCTAAACTCCCTGGACTGACGGCAAGGGACTGCACTCCCATCTGCCAGAATCAGTTTTTTAATCCAATCTGACGGAGTAGTAATTAAATATCCTAAAAAATAGCTGAAAGTTAATGAAAATTTTAAACTAAGTCAAGACAAAAATGAGTGGTGAGTTGTGAGTAGTGATTGGTGAGTGGTTATTGGTGAACGGTATTAGGGGATTTTTTAAATTTCAAACTATATATAAATACTACTGAGCACTCACCATGTACCTCTAACCACTGACTACTCACCACTCACCAATAACCACTAACCAGACTTACCTGACTCCTTCACATAAGCTAATCTAAGCTCCCTTAACACATTGTCAAGCAATTCAGCTTCATCTTCCGTCAAATTATTTTTGGTCTTCTCCTGCAGCATTCCCAGGATATCGATCGACAATTTGGCGTTTTCTAAGTTTTTTTCTACTTTTTGGGTATTCGGATCTTTCAACTGTCCCATTTGCATCAGTGCAGAAGTTTGATGACTCATGACTAAGAACGAAAACAAAAATTTGTTCCGCTCCTCATCTGATAGTTTATCAACCATAGTTTCCTCCTGGAATTGTAGGGGTGTTGGGTGTAGAGCGTGGGGTGCGCGTCGCGCCCTCCCCCCATAGCTGACAGTCCAGGGAATTTAGAATTGTGTTTTCATGGACAATTCACAATTGAC